>CAYFPX010000029.1:8197-51447 GCA_964344945.1 uncultured Enterobacterales bacterium | reverse complement strand
GCCGCCAGCCCGCCGTCGAAGTCCGTGCGCCCCTGCCACCGCTCCACGAAGCGCCGACCCACGCTGTAGTCCACACAGAACACGTTGCCCCGGGGCCCCGCCCAGCCGAAGGTCGGCACCTCGGCCCACAGGTCGTGCTTCTCCGGATCCGGCGGTCCTCGCCGGCGCCAGTAGTGGCCCACCACCACCGCCGCGTCGTCGGTGTAGGTCTCCCACCAGCGGCTGCGCTGCACGACCCGCCACTTGCCGCCCACAAAGAAGTAGTCCTCCTGCCCACCCACGGACTCCTCGAGCCCCGAGGTCAGGACCTTCACCGGGTTGCCGGCCTGCTCGGCCAGGGAGACCGCCAGCATGCCGGGCAGGGCGCGGTCGGGGCGCACGGTCCGGTCCCGGAGGTCGGCGAAGGCGGCGCGCTCCGCCAGCGCCCGGTCCCGGTCCCCGGCGGCGTCGAGCTCCGCCTGCAGGGCCCGGTAGAAGCGCTCGGACAGCTCGTGCACGGTGCCCTCGGCCGGCAGCCGGGCCAGGGAGGCGCCGTGCCAGGCGGCGTGCACCACCCGCAGGTCGCTCCGCACCAGGGCCAGCGGCAGGGTGCCGAGGAAGGCCCTCAGCGCCGCCTGCTCGACGGGGTCCCCCAAGGGGGAACTCGGGAAGGACCGCCGCTCGATCACCCCGTTCCGCCGCAGAGGGTAGTGATCGGCCTGGCCGAAGAACCAGCCATTGCCCTCCTTGGGGTCGTCGGCCAGCAGGTTCAGCTCGTGGTTGCCGGCGATGCACCAGGCCACCCCCGCCTCGACCAGTCCGCGCACCCGCGCCACCACCCCGGGGCTGTCCGGCCCCCGGTCGATCAGGTCCCCCAGGAACACCAGCGGGCGCTCCACCCGGCCGCGCTCCCAGTCCACCCCCAGCCGAGCCAGCAGCCGATCCAGGGCGGCCAGCTCGCCGTGGATGTCGCCGATCAGGTCCAGAGGGCCATCGGGCAAGGTCTGGATGAGGCGGGGCATGTCTCCTCGCTAACCCCACCTCTAATCTCGATTGGCCCTACCCAAGACGCTCCGTCTGTGAGAAGTTCCGCCCGTCGGCACCGCCCCCACGCACCCATGCGTGCCCGTTCCCGTGCGCGCGTGCCCCCGGAGCCCCTCCATGGTCCTCGCCCTGACGCTCTTCGCCTGCATCGACAACAGCTTCTCCAACCTCTCCGACGACCTCGGCCACGAGGGTGCGCGGATCGAGGTGGTGCCCAGCACCCTCGACTTCGGCGAGGTTCGCGCCAACGGGGGTGCGGAGACCGAGGCCTTCGTCATCCGCAGCATCGGGACCCAGCCCGTCGAGGTGGAGAGCCTGGAGCTGCGCGGCGACGTGTTCGGCGACTTCACGATCGTCGACGACCCAGCGCCGATCGGCCTGAAGCCCGGCGAGGAGGTCGAGGTCAACGTGATCTTCGCCCCCAGCGAGCTCAGCCAGGTCACCTCGAACGTGCTCATCTACAGCAGCGACCAGGTGGACAGCCTGCTCATGGTGGACCTGGTCGGCTCGGGCCTGGCTGGCAGCCTGACCCTGGACCCGAACCCCCTGGACTACGGCGCGACCCCCCTGCTCTGTACCCGGGACAACGGCGTCACCCTCACCAACACCGGCGCCAGCGACGTGACCGTCGACGACATGGTGCTCACCGGCGACGCCTTCGAGCTCCCGGTCCCCCACAGCCTGCCCTTCACCCTGTCCCCGGGCCAGTCGACCTGGATCGACGGCAGCTTCCTGAGCCCGGACATCGGCACCCACACGGCCGAGCTGCTCATCACCTCCGACGACCCGGGCGGCGACATCGTCGGCTCCTGGCTGGGCAGCACCGACGACGGCGTGGCCATGGAGGACCGCTGGGAGCTGCCCACGGCCCAGAAGAGCGACATCGTCTTCTCCGTCGACCAGTCCTGCTCCATGAGCGAGGACAAGCTGGCCCTGGCCGGCCAGGCGAGCAACTTCATCAACTACCTGGACAGCTACGCCAGCGACTGGCAGATCATGGTCTCCAGCGAGGACCACGGCTGCAGCGACACCGGCATCCTCACCGCGTCGACCCCGAACTACGTGAAGACCTTCGAGGACGGCGTGTTCTGGGGCGGCCTGTTCGCCGACCTCACCGAGGCCCTGTTGAGCATCGCCGACGCCACGATCCAGGAGACCGACGCTGGCGAGTGCAACAACGGCTTCCTGCGGCCCGACGCGATCCTGCACGTGATCAGCGTGTCCGACGAGCCCGAGCAGTCCCTCGAGGAGACCGGCGTGGACTGGGCCCAGCGGGTCGCCAACATCAACGCCAAGAAGGGCGATCCGTCGATGGTGAAGTTCTCCGCCATCGCCGGCGACTACCCCGGCGGCTGCGCCACCGCCGACGAGGGCTACGGCTACTTCCAGGCGACCCAGAGCAGCGGCGGCGTGTTCCTGTCGATCTGCTCGGACTGGGCGACCCCGGCCAACATGTCGCTCCTGGCCAGCGCCAGCGTCACCCGGGACACCTACCAGCTCAGCGGCACGCCGGTGGAGAGCACCATCGAGGTGGTCGTGAACGGGTCCGTGGTGACCGACTGGACCTACGACAGCGCCCGCAACGCCGTGGTGATCAACAGCGACGTGCCCGAGGGCGGGGACACGGTGGTGATCACGTACGACGGCACGGGGGCCTGCGACTGAGCGGGCGGCCCCTCGGGGGCGCCCTCCCCAGGCCTACAGGAACCCGTACTCCGGACCGTCCCCACCCTCCGGCGGCACCCACTGGATGATCTGGTACGGGTCGCGGATGTCGCAGGTCTTGCAGTGCACGCAGTTGCTGAAGTCGACCTGCATCTCCTTGCGGCCGGACTCCTCGTTCATGACCATGTTGTAGACCTGGGCCGGGCAGAAGCGCTCGCAGGGGTTGCCGTACTCCTCGGCACAACGGGTGGCGCAGATCTCGGTGTCCTCGATCTTGAGGTGGCAGGGCTGGTGCTCGTCGTGCTTGGTGCCCGAGAGGTAGACGTCGGTCAGCTTGTCGACCAGGTAGGTGCCGTCGTACTTCAGGTCGTCGCGGCTGGGCATGGCGTTGTCGAGGTGCACGTGGCTCAGGCGCTTCATGGCCTCGTGGTCGGCGTGGTAGTCCATGGTCTTGCCGGGACCGAAGACCTTGGCCAGGCCGAACCGGGCGCCGCCGCCGAGGAAGCCGTACCTGGCGAAGCCGGCGTGGAAGTTCTTGGCGGGCTCCATCTCCTCGCGGATCCAGGAGTCGTCGACCCGCTGCTTGTAGGCGGCCATCACCTCGTCGGAGGCGTCGTCCTTGACCAGGGCGTCCATGGCGGTCTCGGCGGCGAGCATGCCGGACTTCATCGCCAGGTGGATGCCCTTCAGCCGGCTGGCGTTGAGGAAGCTGGCGGAGTCACCGGCGATGAGGGCGCCTGGCGCGTAGAGCTTGGGGATGCTGCTCCAGCCGCCGATGGTGACGGTCTTGGCGCCGTACTTGATGACCTTGCCGGTGCCCAGGCGCTCCCGGATCTTGGGGTGGTTCTTCACCTTCTGCAGCAGGTAGTGCACGTCGAGGGCCGGGTCCTTGTGGTCCAGCGCCACGAGCAGGCCGATGCACACGCGGTCGCCGCCCATGGAGTAGATGAAGGCGCCGCCGAAGGCGTCCATCGCCAGGGGCCAGCCGGCGGTGAGCCAGACCTCGCCCTCGGTGACCGTGCCCTCGGGGAACTCGAGGACCTCCTTGCAGCCCAGCTCGTAGGCCTGGGGGTTGCTGTCGGCGTCGAGCTGGAAGCGGTTCATGAGGATGCGGGTCAGGTGACCCCGCGGTCCCTCACCCAGGATGGTGACCTTGGCCTCCAGGTCCATGCCCGGCTCGAAGTTGTCCTTCGGGTTGCCCTCGGCGTCGACGCCCTTGTCGCCGCAGCGCACGCCCGTGACCGTGCCGTCGTCGAGGCCCAGCAGGTCCCAGCCGGCGAAGCCGGGGAAGATCATCACGCCCTTCTCCTCGGCGATGCCGGCCAGCCACTGCTGGAACTTGCCGATGGAGACGATGGGCAGGCCCTCGTCGTGGAACTCGGGCGGGAGCATCGGCGCCTTGAACGCCAGCTGCTCGGTCAGGAAGTACAGGGACTCCTTCTCGACCCAGCGCTCCAGGGGGAAGTCGTCGCGCTCGCGCCAGTCGGGGATGAGCTCGTCGAGGGCCCGGGGGTCGACCACGGCGCCGGAGATGGCGTGGGAGCCGATCTCGCTGCCCTTCTCGATGAGCGCGATCATGGGCTCGTCCATGGCCTCGCCCTCGATGGTGCCGTTCGCGACGCCCTCGTTGTGGGCCTCGATCAGGTTCATCAGGCGGATGGCGCCGGCCAGACAGGACGGGCCGCCACCGACGAACAGGACATCGACGGGCATCGCTTCGCGTTCGACGGACATCTGCAGGGCTCCTCGACAGCGTGGAGGTGCCGGGTATCCGTTGCGGGGGGCGGCGTCATTGGCCGGGGCTGACCTGCGGGGCTACAACCACGGGTCTTCGAGGGAACGCCGATGAGTGCCACCGCCCGGAAGTGGGTGCTGTTCGCCGTCACCAACGCGCTGCTGATCGGGGCCGATCAGTGGTCCAAGATCTGGATTCGGAACAACATCCACTCCCGCCGCGACGCCATCGACGTCATCGACGGCTACTTCCAGATCGTGCACGTCACCAACCGCGGCGCCGCCTTCGGCAGCTTCGGGGAGATGGGCGACGTGAACAGCCGGATGACCATGTTCCTGGTCTTCACGGTGATCGTGCTGGGCCTGATCATGTGGCAGGTCCACCAGCTCATCGACGAGGACAGGTTCCTCACCTTCATCCTGGGCATGATCACCGCCGGCGCCGTGGGCAACGCCATCGACCGCGCGGTCTACCAGGGTGTCACCGACTTCATGCGCTTCTACGTGGCGCGAGGCACCGAGGCCTGCGCCTGGCTGGCGAGCCGCTTCAACACCTGCGAGTACCCCAGCTGGAACGTGGCCGACGCCTGCATCGTGGTCGGCGTGATCCTGTTCCTGGTCCACTACCTGTTCTTCGAGGACCGCAAGGGCGAGGCGGACATCATCGGCGACGGCCCGGAAGTCCCGGTCGAGGCCCTCTGATGCACCCCGTCCTGTTCACCTTCCCCAACGGCTTCGCCATCCACACCTACGGGGTGATGGTCGCCATCGGCGTGCTCGCCGCGAGCTACGCCGCCGACTGGTGGGGCGAGCAGGACGGTCTGCCCGAGGGCTTCTTCAAGGAGGTCGGGTTCTGGGTGCTGATCGCGGGCATCATCGGCGCCCGCTTCGAGTACGTCCGGGTGAACTGGGACACCTTCGCCGGCGAGCCCATGCGCATCCTGGCCCTGCGCGACGGCGGCCTGGTGTTCTACGGCGCCCTGCTCGCCGCCCTGCCCGCCCTGGTCATCCTGACCCTGAAGCGCGGCCAGAACCTGCCCAAGGTGCTCGACGCCATCGCCCCGGCGATCCCCATCATGCACGGCTTCGGCCGCACCGGGTGCTTCGGGGCCGGCTGTTGCTACGGCGAGCCCGCGGGCCACGCCCTGGCCGTCACCTTCACCGACCCCATGAGCGTCGCCCCGCTCCATGTCGCCCTGCACCCGACCCAGCTCTACGCCGCCACCTACCTCTTCCTGCTGGTCGCGTTCCTGGTGTGGCTGCGCGGGCGCAAGCGCTTCAACGGCCAGATCATGCTGGCCTACCTGTCGATCTACCCGGTGCTGCGCAGCATCAACGAGACCTTCCGCGGGGACTCCCAGCGAGGGTACGTGTTCGAGGACACCATCGGCCAGGTGCTGAGCAACGCCCAGGCGATCTCGCTGGGCATCGGGCTGTGCGCGGCGATCACCTGGGTGGTGATGTGGCAGGCGGCGGTGAAGGCGAGGAAGGCACCGGCGCAGAAGGCCGGGTGAGCGAACACCTGGTGCTGCTGCTCCCCCTGTCGATCGCGTACTAGCTCTCAGAGGGTGTCAAGCGCCGACTGATGGGGGGTGAGAGAGCCTCTCTGGGCGCACACTGCGCCCGGTGTGCTGCCGCTCTGCGGGGTCGGCTCGGTGGCCGGCGGCATCGTCGAGGCGATCCGAGGTGTGGTTCGGCCTCGCTACGGATTCTCGTGACCGATGCGGGCTAAGTGGCGCACCGCGGGGTGCTGTCCACCGCGGCGGCGATCTACGCGGTCGGCGTCGAGCAGCGCACCTTGCCGATGCTGGCGGTCTACCTGCTGTGCCTCGGTGTCACGGCGGTGGCGCCTGGGACCGTGCTCTGGTCGACGGTGGTGGCCAATGCGGTGCCGGTGGGGACGCCGTGCTGCGTGGGGTGGGGAGGCCGGGGTCAGGCCCGGCCGGTGAGCCACCAGGTCTCGGTGGGCCCCGCGCCCTTCACCTCCACCGTGCCCCGGGGTTCGAACCGGAATTGCCCCTCGGCGGCCCGCACCACCGCCTCGGTCACCTGGACGCGGCCCGCCTCGCCATGGCTCTCCATCCGGCTCGCCAGGTTCACGGTGCTGCCCCACAGGTCGTAGGCGAAGCGGCTGCGGCCGATGACCCCAGCCGTCGCGGGTCCGGTGTGGATGCCGACCCGCAAGGCCAGGGACGGGAAGCGCTCCTGGAGCGGCGCGAGCGCGCCGAGCATGTCCAGCGCCAGCGCGCAGGCGGCGGCCGCGTGGTACTGCCGCGGCACGGGCAGCCCCCCAGCGACCATGTAGGCATCACCGATGGTCTTGATCTTCTCCAGGCCATGGCGGCTGGTCAGGGCGTCGAAGGCCGAGAAGACCTCGTTGAGCATCTCCACCACCTCGGCCGACGGCAGCTCCGCCGCCAGGCGGGTGAAGGAGACCAGGTCGGCGAAGAACACCGTGGCGGTCTCGTAGTCGTCGGAGATCGGCTCTTCGCCGCCCTCCAGGCGCTCCTTGATGGACTCGGGCAGCACGTTGAGCAGCAGGCGCTCGACCTGGGCGTGGGCCGCCGCGAGCTCGCGACGCTGGAGGAAGTCCCGCCGCTTCATGTGCTCGAATTGCCAGGCGGCGGACAGCCCCATCGCCACGATGCCGGTGAGCATGGCGAGCTGGACCGTGAAGGAGGGCCAGGAGATGCGGGGCAGCTCCTGGACCACCACCACGATGACCAGCCAGCCCACCAGGATGCTGACGATGCACAGCACCGCGTGAGCGGCCCGCAGCCGCGACAGGGCGCAGATCCACATCACCACGATCATCAGGCCCGCGTAGTACAGGTGCCAGACCGGCTCCTCGGGGGTGACCAGGCCCGGCATCAGGGCGACGGTGAGCCCGGCCAGAAGCCCGGCGAAGGCCAGCAGGGGCTGGGAGTAGCGGGCGAAGCTGGCGGTGAAGGTCAGGCCGAAGATGACGGCGAAGCAGGGCACGGCCACGCCGAAGCGCACCCACCAGAGTGCGATGTGGCTCTGAGGGGCGGCGTGGAGGTCGAGCCAGCCAAAGGCCACGTAGATCAAGAGCCCCAGCCCCATGGCCCAGCGGGCGACCACCGCGGCGTCCCGGCCCCACTCGGCGATGAAGGCCTGCTCCAGGGCCGGGTCTTCGAAGCGCAGGCGCAGGTGGTCGCGAAGGGTGCCAGAAGTCATCCGGGCGACCATACTTCGGGGGGTCGAGCGGGGCCCTGTCCGGCACAGGAGTCCAGCCCGCTCGGGTCAGCATCCCCCCGGGGGGCGATTGCTCCAAGGCACCGACAGCCTCAGTCTCGAACTGCTCGGCACTCTGCTCGCCGACCAGCGGCCCGCCAGCGCTACGACCCGGACATCCCCCGCAGAGTCCTGGACAGCCTCCCCGAAGACTGACCCCTCACCCGCCCCGCGACTCCACCGCCGCCGCGATCCGCCGCAGCAACACCGTCTGCTCCTCCATCAGCGCGAGCATCTTGTCCTCCACCGAGGTCGTCTTCTCCTCGATGCGATGGGTCAGGGCCGCCCGCGCGGCCTCGGCGTCCCCGGCCCAGAGACCGTTGAGCACGATGGGCCGGGTACCGCCGGTGGTCTCCAGCACCAAGAGCGCGAAGAACCAGCCCCGGCGCACCGAGACCGAGCTGATCTGCTCGAAGCGGATGGTCTCCTTGTCTCGCTTGATCAACCCGTTCTTCTGGTAGAGCACGTGGGTGCCCTCGACGAGCATCCGGTCGGGGAAGAAGACGTTGCCGGCGGTCCATCGGCTCGACTGGAAGGTGAGGTCGTCCATGTCTGCAGGGTACGCCAGGGGGACCAGCCGGGACCCGGGAGCCAGTGGCGCCAGGTCTCGACCATGCCGTCGGACCGGAGCTCGATGGTGCCGTGGGTGTCCGTGCGCAGGACCTGGGCACCGGCCCGGCGCCAGCGGCTGACGATCGCGGGGCGGGGGTGACGGAAGCGGTTGTCGATCCCGCTCTGGGCGACGGCCACCCGAGGGCGCACGGCGTCGACGAACTCTTCGGTCGACGAGGTCCGCGAGCCGTGGTGGGCCACCTTGAGCCAGGAGACGTGGTCGAGGCCCCCGGCCACCAGCGCGGCCTCGCCGGCTCGCTCGACATCGCCGGTCAGCAGCAAGCTGGACCGACCGTGGGTCACCCGCAGCACCACCGAGGTCTCGTTCACGTCGTCGTGAGCCTGGAGGAAGGACGGGGCCGGGTGCAGCACCTCCACCCCCGGCAGGCTCGGCTCGTGGGGACCGACCAGCGGGACCCCGCGGGCCTGCGCCGCCAGCCAGAGCGCCACGAAGGCGTCCTCGTCGGCCCGCGGGAGGCGCGGCACCCGGAGCGCACCCACCGACAAGCCCTCGACCACCGGCAGCAGGCCACCCCCATGGTCGGGGTGCGGGTGGCTCAGCACGACCTCGTCCAGGTGGGTGATGCCCTCCCGTCGAAGCCAGTGCAGGACCCGCCGGGAAGGCGGACCGCCGTCGACCAGGATGCGTTCCCCGCCCGGCAGCGACACCAGCACCGCGTCGCCCTGCCCGACGGCCAGGAAGGTGGCCGTCAGCACACCGACCGGACGAACCTGCAGGCAGGCCCCCAGCCCAAAGGCCACGGACAGGCCCGGGCGGCGGAACGCGAGCACTGCCAGGGCCAGCAAGGCCGCTCCGATGGGTCCGACCGCCGGACTCAGGACCGGGCCGTCCACGAGCCGCAGCCAGGCCAGGGCCCCGCCGACCGCCAGGTTCGCTACTCCCTCGGCGCCCGGGACCCCGACGACCGCCATCAGAGCCGCCGGCACCGCCACCCCACCCACCAGCGGCACCGCGACCAGGTTCGCCAGAGGCGCGGTGAGCGCGAGCTCCTGGAAGACCCAGGCCACCAGCGGCAGGGTGCCCAGGGTCGCGCCCAGGGTCGCCCCCACCGAGCCCCAGGCCCAGCCGACGGGCCGGGGCAGGTCCGGCGGCAACAGGGCCGTCCACCGGGGCGTCACCCACAGGATGCCGGCCACCGCACTGAAGGACAGCCCGAAGGCGAGCCCACGGACCTCCCAGGGGGCTGCCAGCCCCAGGGCCAGGGCCGCGCCCCCCAGCAGGTTCCACGGGCGGATGCCGCGGCCGCTGGCTGCCCCAGCCAGGGCCCCCGCGACCATCACCAGGGCCCGCCGCGCGGACACCGGCCCGGCCGCGAGCCCGGTGTAGGCCCACCCCAGCGCCAGGCCGGTCAGCACCGGGAGCCAGCGCAGCACCCCCGCGCCAAGCGCCGGGCGCAGCAGCAACAAGGGCCGTGAGCACACCCGGCCCAGCAGTGCCCCAAGGGCCGCCACCAACCCCACGTGCAGCCCGCTGATCGCCAGCAGGTGCCGGGTCCCGGTGCGCCGCAGCAGCCCGTTGGTGGCCTCGCCGACCCCGGCCCGATCCCCGAAGGCCAGGGCCCTCAGCACACCCCCGTGCTCGGCCGCCGCAAACATCGAAGGAGCCTGTCGCTCCGGCCCCAGGACCACCGCCTCCTGAGCCCTCACCCGGGCCACGACCCCCTGTCCTCGCGCGAGGGCCGCCGGGTCCTGGGCCCCGGGCAGGGTCGGATCCAGCAGCGGCACCGTGCGACCGAACACGGCCAGCCGGTCGCCTCGACCGGGCCCGGCCTCGGCGAGGTCCACGCGCACGCGGCCCCGGACCGGGCGCCCGTCGCGCTGGGACACCTCGAGCAGCAGCCGGCGCCCGGACGCGGACTGCACCTCGCCCACCAGGGCGTGGCGCCCCTCCAACGCCAGCGGAGGGGGTGAGGCCCGGGGCGAGGCGAACCCCACCAACAGGCACGCTGCCCAGGCGGCCAGGGTCGCGCAGCGTGCCCCGCAGGCCACGGCCACGCCCGTCAGACCCGCACAGCCCAGGGCGCCCCAGAGCGCCGGCTCGGCCGGCCCCACCCAGGCCGATCCCCACAACACCCCGAGGATCACCAGCAGCCCAGGCACCAGCAGCGGATCGCGCACGGCCCGCGCCGACAGCAAGGGCCGGGCCAGCCCTGGAGCCGCTCAGGAGCGCCGTGGGCCTGTCGAACCTCCGACACCCGGGGTGTCGCGGTCCGACACCCCCGGCCTTCGAGGTCAGTCCGCGGTCCGCGCGTACTGGGCGACGAGGTTCACCATCTCCACCTCGGCGTGGTCCCCTGCGGGGGTCACGCGCGCCGCCTGGACCCGGTCGGGACCGACGGTGATGATCACGATGCCCACGCCTGGCAGCATGGAGCCGGGGGAGACCACGACCTCGGTGCCATCGGGCAGGCCCAGGGCCGCACGGGGAGGCTGAGCGTGGGGGATGGTGCCCAGCAGGCGCACGCCCCAGGCGGCGCTGTTGGGCAGGCCCATGAGCTCGGCGCCGGCGGGAGACACCGCTGGGGGCTCGATCTCGTCCGTCCCGGCCTCATCGGCTGCGGACACCTCGGTGGCCACGGGCTCGTCGGAGTCTGCGCCGGGCCCCCAGGGGTTGTCGAAGCCGTCGTCGTCGACCGCGGCGGAGCCGTCGCCGCCGTCGTCGCCTAGGCTGTCCTCGAGGGTGTCCTCGGCCTGGTCGAGCTGGGACTTCAGCCGAGGCGGGGGCTGCGGGGTCAAGGTGGAGGCCGTCGCCACCTCGGCTGTGCCGAAGGGCTCCAGCAGGTCCCAGGTCGGGGTGGTCTCCTCGCAGCCGAGCATGAGCATGGCCAACAGCATCGGGCCCTCCAAGGCCCGAGCACCCTATCGCGACGGGATCCGCCGGGCTCCTACTCGGGCGTGCGCACGAAGACCCGGAAGCTCGTCGCGAACTGGTTCTTGGAGACCGCCCTGTGCTGGTGCTCGCTGTGGCCGGGGATGACCACGTTGCTCCAGCCGAGCTCGTCCTCGAAGGCCAGGCCGTCGGCCCCGTGGAACACGGTCAGGATCTCGACTGGCAGGTCCAGGCTGCTGAGGTTCCGGAGCTGGACCCGGACCGCCAGCCGACCTTCGGGGTCGCGCTCGGCCCGGTGGCCCGCCAGCGCGACCAGCCGCCAGGACTCGGTGTCCGAGACCAGGACCTCGCCGGCCGCCGGTGGATCCACGAAGCTCTGGACCGGGCGGATCCGACTCGACGCGCACGCGCTGAGCATGGCGACCGTGAGCGCTGCGAGGAACACTGAACGCCAACGCATGACGCCTCCTCCCCTCCCCATCGGATCGCCCCCCGCCCGAGCTGAGGTCTGGCTGCGGCGATCGGGGGAGTGGACCCCGGATCGCGACGCAATCGGTCCGTCCAGTGGCGTGACCGAGCCGCAGTCGTGGCCGAGTCACGTCAAGGCGAGGGCGCGTCGCTGGGCGGACCGAGAGCGAGCGAGGCGGGGTCCACTCCCCCGATCGCCGCAGCTACCTTGTCACCGAGGGTCGCGGACCTACTCTGTGGGCGTGTTCCTCCGCCTCTTCATGGCCCTGGCGCTGCTCGGCGCCCTGCTCGGCGCTGGCCCGGCTGCCGCCGCCGAGTGGACCCTGCCCCCCGAGACCGACCACGCCGAAGCCCTGCTGGCCCCGCCGCCGCCGGTGCCCGAGGACTGGATCACGGTCCACGGCGTCTACGCCCGGGTCCACGCCCCGGCGAGCCACGCCCGGGTCGCCCAGCGCCTGGCGAACCACGCCGCCCGCTCGGTCCCCGCCATCGCCGAGCAGCTCGCCCTGCCCGCCGGTCGCACCATGACCGTGTACCTGGCCGACTCCGACGCCACCTTCCGGGCCCTCCAGCCGGGCGCGGTCCCCAGCTGGGCCGACGCGACGGCCTGGCCCCACCGGAGCCTGATCTTCCTGCGCGACGGCCAGACCCGCGGGGGCACCGCCAAGCCCCTGGAGCAGGTCTTCGACCACGAGATCACCCACGTGCTGCTCGGCCAGGCCTTCGGCCCACGGCCGGTCCCCACCTAGCTCCAGGAGGGCCTGGCCCAGTGGGTGGCTGGCGAGTACGGCCCCGAGACCACCCGGCAGATCGCCAGCGGCATGCTCGGCCGCGGCCTGATCGGCCTGGAAGAGCTCGGCCGCGGCTTCCCCTCGGATCCGCTGCGGGCGCGGCTGGCCTACGCCCAGAGCGCCGACCTGATCGCCTGGCTGGTCTCGGAGCACGGCCTGGAGAGCGTGAACACGCTCACCCACGCCCTGGCGACCGGCAGCCCGTTCACCGCCGCCTTCCGTCAGGCCACGGGCGAGTACCCCGAGGACCTGGACGCTCGCTGGCGCAGCCGCCTGGACAGCTCGTGGATGTGGATCGAGCCGCTGACCGGCGACGGCGTCTGGTGGGGCATCGCCGTGCTGGGCCTGCTCGCCGCCGTCTACAGCGTGCGCCGCCGCAACGACGCGGTCCGCGCACGGTGGAAGAAGGAGGAGGAGCTCGAGGCCCGGCTGCTCAAGCTGCACCGGCTCCAGGCCTGGGAGCGGGCTCGGCGACTGGGCACCGATGCGCCGCCGCCGAAGGATGTGTGGGAGGAGGCGAGCAAGACGCTGCACTGAGCGCGTCAGTCCCCTTCCCCCTCCCCGCACATCAGCTCCCGGAACACCCGCTCCACCTCCTCGTGGGCCAGCTCGCCCGGATCGACGCCCTTGCAGAAGTCCCCCAGGAACACCTGGAAGGCGGCCTCGTCGTGGTCGGTGCAGACCTCGTCCAGGCAGCTCGCCAGCTCCGGGGTCAGGCCCGGGTAGGCCACCACACAGTGGACCCGGGACACGATCATCAGGGGCTCCGACGCCCCGAGCAACCACGCCCGGCAGCAGACGCTCGCCGGGGTGATCTCGCCCACCCTCAGCTGGACCTCGACCCGGTGCTCGCCCTCGAAGCGCTTGGGAGCCCGGACCTGGACCGCGCGGCCCAGGGTGAGCCCCTGGGGGCACTGGGCCGCCAGGGTCACGGCCCGGAGCTGGACCCGCTGACGGGACCTCAGCCAGAGCTCCACCGCCAGACCGTCGGCGGATGGAACTCCCGGGTGGACCGCGATCTCCAGGCTCATGGGCGCCCCGGTGGGATCTCGATCCGTATAATCGCGTCGATCCCGGGTTCAAGCCGCACGAGAGATGGTGATTGTCGGACTGACAGCGTGGCTGCTCAGCGGCTGCCAACAGGTGGAGCGGCCCCCGCGGCCGGATCCCGGCACGTTCATGGGCCCCCAGGTGGACACCGCGGTGGCCCCCCTCGAGGACACCGCCGAGGAACCGCCCCAGCTCCAGGGTGGCAACAACGCCCCGGTGGTCCGGCAGGCGCGCATCGACCCCCAGAAGCCCAAGCGTGGCGATCCGCTGCTGGTCATGGCCGAGACCTACGACAAGGACGGCGACCTGCTCCGGACCCGCTACCGCTGGCTGATCAACGGCAAGCCCCTGTCGGGCGCGGCCGGCAAGAAGCTCACCCCCGGCGCCTACGAGAAGGGCGACGAGGTCTCCGCCCTGATCACCGTCACCGACGGCCCCAACGACACCGTCTACGAGACCAAGCCGGTCACCATCCAGAACTCGCCGCCGACCATGACCCGGCCCGGCGGCGCCGGAAACCTCGACGGCATGCGGGTCAACGTGAAGGACCCCGACGACGACGAGATCCGCTTCTCCCTGACCGGGGCGCCTCCCGGGCTGAGCATCGACCGCGAGGGCGTGCTGACGTTCTCGGGCTCCCACGATGTCGAGGAGACCACGACCTACACGACCCGCATCGTGGCCGAAGACCCCAAGGGCGAGCAGGCGACCTGGGAGCTCACCCTGACCCTGAACCCATCGACCCCCGCCACCAAGAGGTACACCCCCGGGGTGAACGACGGTCAGGACGGCCGCTGACGGGCCTCCTGGATCGCGGCCAGCAGCCGCGCCACCTGTTCGTCGATCGCGCCCTCGCCGTCGAGCACCAGGTCCGCGTGGGCCTTCGACGGCGAGACGTACCGCTTGTGCATCGGCCGCACCGTGCCCAGGTACTGGCGCAGCACGCTGTCCGGGGTTCGGCCCCGCTCCGCGATGTCCCGGGCGAGGCGACGGGCGAGCCGCAGGTCGTCGTCGGCCTCGACCCAGACCACCAGGTCGAAGCGGTCCCGCAGCGCGGGGTCCGCCAGCACCAGGATGCCCTCGACCAGCAGGACCGGATGGGGCGCCACCGCTTCGCCCTCGGGCTGTCGGGTGTGGGTCCTGAAGTCGTAGACCGGCAGCTCCGCGACCCTCCCCGCCCGCAGCCCGTCCAGGTCGGCGACGAGCCGTGGGGTGTCGAGCGCGTCCGGGTGGTCGTAGTTGTGCACGCTCGGGTCGGGCACGTCGAAGTAGTACCGGTCGTGCTGGATCCACAGCCCGTCGGCCCCCAGCGCCTCAGCGGCGCGTCGGACCAGCGTGGTCTTGCCCGAGGCCGTGCCGCCGGCGATGCCGACCACCAGAGGCCGGGTCAACGGTTGCCCAGCTCCTCTTCCCGCGCCGCGTCGGCGGCCTGGACCTCTTCCCGGGTGCCCCAGCTGTAGCTGTGGATGCCGTCGCCGTACGGGCTCTTGGGTTCCACGCCCTCCTGCAACCAGTGGGCGTCGGCCTGGCGCGAGTAGGCGATCGCCAGGTCCAGGGCGCCGGCCTGGGAGGCCTCGACGGTCTCGACCAGGAGCTCGCTGGCCTGGCCGTAGGCCTTGCGGGCCTCTGGCAGCTGGGCGGGGTCGATGCCCGCCACCGTCGCCTTCAGCTCGCCGAGCTTGTCCTCGCCCAGGTTGGCGGCAGCCAGGGCCTCGCCCATGGCGTCGCGCTGCGCGGTGATCGCCGAGGCGTCCTTGTCCGCCAGGGCGGCGCCCAGGGCCAGGTAGGCCTTCACCACCGGCTCCATCGTCAGGTTCTTGCAGCAGTGCATCGCCTGGCGCATCAGGGGCTTCGGCAGCGGCGGGGGCTCCGGGGCCTCGGGCTCGGCGGAGGCCGCCGGGGTCTTGGTGGTGGCCTCGGTGGCCGCTGGGGTCTCGGGCTCTCCGCCACACCCCACCAGCCACAGCAGGCCACCCAGGGTCACCACGGTCCGCGACATCCGCCCTCCAAGGCCGGCGAGCCTACCTCGCGGACGTGGGGGTCACGCGCCGTCGGGCATCGGGCCGGGCCCCTCGGCCACCTCACCGCCCAGGGACGCCGTGTCGCCGATGCGGACCTGCGCCCGCAGCGTGGCCCCGGGCTCGATGATCACGTCCGAAGCGTCGATGAGCCCGGTCGCACGGCCGGTGGCGGTGATGCGCAGCACCCCGCGCACCCGAAGCTCGCCGTCGACGCGCCCCGAGAGCACGACCTCCTGGGCGTCCACCTGGCCCTCGATCCGACCCTCCTCGCCGATCTCCAGGACCTCGTCACTGTAGATGCGGCCGAGGAACAGGCCATCGACCCGCACCCGCCCCTCGAAGGAGAGGTCGCCCTGGTAGGTGGCGCCCCGCCCGAGGAAGGCATTGAGGGGGCGCGGGGCCTTGCTCACTGGGGCACCTCCAGCGCCCCAGCCCTCCGGGCCGACACGCGGCGCGTGTCGCCGGCACTCCGGCGTCCAGCCTCCGTGCTCACTGGGGCACCTCCAGTGCCCCAGCCCTCCGGGCCGACACGCGGCGCGTGTCGCCGGCACTCCGGCGTCCAGCCTCCGTGCTCACTCGTCGCCGCGAAGGGTCTGGATCAGGCGCTCCAGGTCCTCGTTCGAGTAGTACTCGATGGTGATGCGACCGCCGCCGCCCCGCTTCTTGGGCTGGATCGCCACCGAGGTGTTCAGGGCGCGGGTGAGCAGCTGGGAGGCGTAGTCCAGCACGCGCTCCCGGCGCTCCTTGACCTGGACGGTCCGGGTGACCCGGGACTGGGCGCGCACGAGTCGCTCCGTGGCGCGCACGCTCAGGTCCCGTGCGAGCACCTGGCTCAGGATCTCCCGCAGGGTCTCGGGATCGTCCACCGCGAGCAGGGCCTTGGCGTGGCCCGTGGTGATCCGACCCTCCCGCAGCAGCTTCTGCACGCCTTCGGGGAGGCGCAGCAGGCGCAAGGCGTTGGCGATGGTCGTGCGGGTCTTGCCCACCTTGCGGGCGACCTGCTCCTGGGTGTAGCCGTGGTCGTCGACCAGGCGGCGGTAGCCCCGCGCGGCCTCGATGGGATCGAGGTCCTCGCGCTGGAGGTTCTCGACCAGGGCGAGCGCCAGCTGCTTGCCCTCGTCGTCGGCGTCCTGGCGGACCACCACCGGGACCTCGTGGAGTCCGGCCAGGCCAGCCGCTCGCCAGCGGCGCTCGCCAGCGATCAGCACGTAGCGGCCCGGACCGTCGGGGCGGACCACCAGCGGAGACAGCACGCCGTGCTCCCGCAACGACGCGGCCAGCTCCTCGAGGGCGGTCTTGTCGAAGTGCTTGCGGGGCTGCTCCGGGTTCGGCTGGATCGCGTCCAGGCCCACGGTGCGGAGCAGGCCGCTGACGGCGTGGCCCTGGTCGTCGAGGATCTGGTCCGGGATCAGGGCGGAGAGGCCGCGGCCGAGGTTGCGACGGCGGGGGTTGGGGATGGTCTTCATCAGGCGGTCCGTCGCTGGGCGGTGGCGGTGGCGTGGCGGTCGAGCAGCTCCCGGGCCAGGTCGAGGTAGGCCTGGGCGCCGGCGCTTGCAGGGGCGTAGGACAGGGCGGGCTTGCCGTGGGAGGGCGCCTCGCCGAGCTTCACGTTGCGGGGGATCACGGTGGTGAAGACCTCGGCGCCGAACACGGAGCGGAGCTCCTCGATCACGTCGCGGCACAGGTTCGTGCGTGCGTCGGACAGGGTCGCGACCACGCCCTCCCGGGCGAGTCGCGGGTTCAGGGCCTTGCGGACCTCACTCATCGTGCGCAGCAGCTCCCCGAGTCCCTCCATGGCGTAATACTCCGCCTGCACCGGGATGAGCACACCATCTGCCGCCGCCAGCGCGTTCACGGTGAGGAAGCCGAGGGACGGCGGGCAGTCCAGCACGACCCAGTCGTAGCTGTCGGGCACGCTCTCGAGGGCCCGGGCGAGCCGCATCTCCCGGCCGTAGCACTGCATCAGCTCCACCTCGGCGCCGATCAGCTGGCGGGTGGCGGGCACCAGGTGCAGCCCGTCGACCGAGGTGGCCTGCAGCACCGACGGCAGCTCGGCGAAGTCGAGCAGGAGATCCAGGGTGCCCCTGTCGACCTCACCCTTCTGAAAACCAAGTCCGGAACTGGCATTTCCCTGGGGATCGAGATCGATCAACAGCGTCGGCTGGCCCAGCTTGGCGAGGGAGGCCGACAGGTTGATGGAGGTGGTGGTCTTGCCCACACCTCCCTTCTGGTTGGAGATCGCGAGGATGCGCGGCATGGCCTTCGGCGGGCTGTGTGGGGAGAGGGGTGCGTGCCCGAGCGGGCCCGCGGAGGGGGGCCCAGCCTACCCGAGAGGTCTTGACGACGCAAGACACACGCCGAGGTCCTGCCTCAACGTTCCACGTGGAACACTGGGGTTGGACACCCTGGGGGATGAACAGGAGGATGCCCCTGGAGCCGAGGTGCCGAGTCATGGTCTGGATGGGGCTCTGCCTGGCGTGGATGCCTGCCACGAGCCAGGCTGCGGAGCCCGGGCCCGTGCCGATGCTCGCCCTGGAGGCCCGCCTCGCGCAGGAGGGTGGACGGCTCGACGAGCGGATCGGAGTGCTCCTGCGCGCCCACGAGGACCCAGACCTGACCAGCGAAGCGGCCGTCCGCCTGCGCAGCCTGCTGCTCGACGCACCGCCCCGTGCCGCCTGGGCCCAGGCCTACCAGGTCGCAGGGTCCATCGCGGGTACCCCTTCGGAGCCGATCGCCCTGCTGGCCGCCGCGGCTGCGCTCCAGCAGGCCGCTCCTCCGGCCAGCGCCTGGACGACCCTCGAAGCCATGGCCCAGGCCGACGCGCCGGGCGCCCGCCAGCACCTGGGGCAGGCGCTGCTCTTCCATGGCCGGGTCGAGGACAGGGCGCCTGACCTCGTGCCGCCCCTCGAGCGGGCCTGGCTGGCGCTGGCCGCGGGCCGGACCGACGAGGCGGTGGGCACGCTCACCGCGGTCGATGCCCAGCCCTGCCTGGAGACCGACGACGACCTGACCTGCGGTGGTCTCCTGCTGTCCCTCGGTTGGCCAGGCGCCGCGCGAGCCCGCGCTGGCCAGGGCCTGGCGAAGGGCCCAGACCCCGGCCTCGAGGCCCTGGTCGTGCGGGCGGAGGACCGGCTCTTGGACCGGCCCGGAGATGCCCTCGTCGCCGCCGCGTCAGAGCTCGCCGAGGCGCCTCCCGGGGGGGATCCGGGAGCCCACTTCGACCGCCTCCTCGAAGCCTGCGACCGCTGGCCGACCCGCTGGGAGGTGCTCGGTCCGACCCTCGCGCTCGCCTTCGAGCTGGACCGGCCGGAGGTCGCAGAGCGCCTGGTGCGCAGCGCTCTCTCCCACGCCCGCACGCCAGACACCTGGGCCAGCCTGCTCCAGGATCTCGGCCGAGTGACCGCCGCCGCCGCCGAGGCGAGCAAGGCCCGGGGCGACCTCGTCAGCGCGGTCGGCTCCCTGCAGCTGGCCCACGTGCTGCTGCCCGAGGACGGCACGGTGCTGACGAGCCTGGCCGGCACGACCTGGCAGCTCGGACAGCCCGAAGCCGCCGTGCTGGCCTACGAGGCCGCGGCCGTCTTGCTCCCGGAGGACGCCGGCCTGCTGGGTGCGCGATTCCGCCTGTTCCTGGCCCTGGACCGCCTCCAACAAGCTGCGGACCTGCTGGCCTCCCGGCCTCCGGGGGATCCGGACATCGACGCCTTGCGCCAGGAGCTGGCCCTGGAGCAAGCGATCCGCTCGGTCCGGGCCCAGCTGGCCGCGGGCGACGTGGCCGGCGCGCAGCAGGGCGTGGCCCGACTGCGTCAGCGCTTCGACGGCTGGAGCGCGGTCCAGGCCCTGGCGGGGGACGTGCACCTGGCGGCCGGCGAGCCCCGCCAGGCCGCGGAGGCCTACGAGCGCGCCCGACTGCGGGATCCGGCCGACCCCTGGACCGTGCTCGGGGAGGCCCGGGCCCTCGGGGCGCTCCAGCACTGGCGGGAGGCCCACCTGCTGCTGGAGGGTCTGGACCCCCGGGCCGACACCGAAGTCGCCGCAGCGGCTGCTGCGACACGAGAGCACCTGCTGAGGGAGGAGGGCGATCACCTGCGGGACAGCGGCGCCTGGGACGAGGCCTGGGCCCGCTACGAGCGCCTGCTCGACGGCGATCCGGATCCGTGGACCCTCACCGGCGCTGGCGCGCTCTACCTGGCCACCGAGCGGCCCGACGACGCGCTGGCTGCGTATGAGCAGGCCCTGGCGCGGGATCCGGACAACGCCGTGGCGGCCCGGGGCCGGGTCTGGGCCCTGCTGGCGGCGGGGCGGGCCCTGGAGGCCGAAGAAGCGGCCCAGGCCCTGGTCGAGGCGGGGCGCGACCCGGCCAACGACGCCCTGCTCGCCCAGGTCCAGCGGACCCGTCAGCTCCTGGAGGCGCGGGTCCTCCGGTTCAGCGGCCGCCCAGGCGAAGCCGAGGACCTGCTCCTCCGCGCCCTCGAGACCTGGCCCGGCGACCCGGAGCTGACCCTGGCCCTGGGGTGGCTGTTGGAGCAGGAGGGCCGACCCGCCGAAGCCTGGTGGAAGGCCCGGGAGGTGCTGACCAAGGACCCCACCCACGCCGAAGCGCTGGCCCTGCTGCGCACCGTCGGGCGAGGCCGGGCCACCGCGGTGCACCGGGCGTGGAAGGACGCGGTCGAAGCAGGCGCCGAGCCAGAACTCGCTGCGGCGCTGCCGGCGCTGCGCCTCGCCATCGAGCTCGAGCGAGCGGAGGACATGGCACGCCGAGGCCTGCAGGCGAGCGCCCGCGAGCTGGTCACCCGGGCCAGCCAGGACCTGGCCGGCGGAGACGGCGCGGCCTGGAGCGCGGTGGGAGACGCCTGGACGGCCCTCGGCGACCTGGACCGCGCCTGGGCCGCCTACGAGCTGGCCCTGGCCCACGCCCCCAGCGACCCCTTCGCCGCCCAGCGCCTGGCCGGCTGCCTCGAAGCCCGAGGCCGCGCCGGGCACGCCCAGCGGGTGCTGGACCTGGCCTGGTCGAACCACGGCGACCCCCGGGTCGGTCTCGCCCTGGCCCAGCTCCAGGAGAGGCGTGGACTGCTCCGCCAGGCCAGCCGGACCCGGGAGGCCCTGGTCGCCGTGGCGGCCCGCAGCGGCGGCACGATCCAGGCGCCGGCCGACGAGGCCGGGCTGCCCCTGGCCGTGGCCGGCGCGGCCGGTGTCACCTGGCTGCACCGGCCCGGTCAGCCGGGCCGGGAGCAGCTCGACGGCTGGCTCACCCCAGTCGCCGCGGCCGTCGGGCTGCCGGGACACTGGCAGGTCGAGGCCCAGGCCGTGCCCTACCGGCTGTCCGACGGCGTCGCCCAGGACCTGGGCGGCTCCCTGAGCTTCGGGGTCGCGACCCGCCCGGGCACCCCCCTCGCCCTGCGCGCTCGGCTGGGCAGCGGCCCCGTGGGGGGCGGATCCTGGGGCCGCTGGACCTGGGACGCCACCCTGGCTGCCCCCCTGGGCGACCGGGGCGAGGTCGGCCTGGGCTTCCACCGGGCCACGGTGCTCGACAGCCTGTCGAGCTGGCAGGGGGCCACCGACGTGCTCGGCCAGCCATTCGGCGCTGTCGAGGACACCTGGGTGAGCGGACTGGTGTCCCTGCGCTGGCCTCCCGCCACCGACTTCGGCCTGTTGGCCCGAGCCGGGGTGATGTCCGGCGACGCCGTGGCACCGGTGGCGTGGCAGCAGCTGGTCGGGTGGGGACACCGGGCCCTGCGCCCGACCGACGACCGCCTGCGGATCGGCCTGGAGGGCCTGCTCGCTTCCCACGAACGCCGCAGCGACCGCTTCGACGGCGGCGAGGCAGCGGCCTTCACCCCGACCCGGTTCGGACAGCTCACCGGCCGCCTGGAGGGCACCTGGACCCACGCCGAGCAGCCTCTTCGGGTCTGTGGAGGTCTGGGCGCGGGCCCGCAGTACCAGGACGGCGAGACCCTGCGCTTCGCGGATCCCGGGTGGGCCGTGACCGGCGACGCCGTCCTGGCGGCCCAGTGGCGCTTCCTGGACCCCTGGCTGGTCGAGGGCCGGGTGTGGGCCCAGGCCACCTCGTCCCGCTGGCACCAGGAGGTGGTCCTCCTGAGCCTGCAGCGACGGGAGGCCGTGACGGTGCCGGTCCCAGCCGTGGGCCCCTTCGCGAGCCCCGTGCACGGCCCCCCCCTGGTGCCCCACCGCCCCTGTGCGACGGTCCGCGAGGGGGCCTCGTGGTGATCGCCCTGCTCGCCCTCACGGCCGCCCAGGCCGGCGAGACCCGGCCGGTCCCGGCCCTCCAGGACACCGGCCCGACCGTGGCGCTCGTCTCCCCCGCCCTGGAGGCCCCGGGCGGCCAGGCCGCCTCCGCGTGGACCCTGGGCGGCCCGACGGACACCGCCCTGGCCGCGTCGGGCGCCTGGACCCCCACCCGCCGACTCCGGCTGCACGCCACCGCCCTGGCCACGAGCACGCCAAGCTGGGACGCCACCGACCTCACCTTCGGCGCCACCGTGGGCCTGCTCCAGGGCAGCCCCCTCGACCTGGCCCTGGTGCCCGAGCTGACCTGGGTGCCCCACTTCGGCAACGTGCAGTCCTTCGCGGGCTCCCTCACGGTGGCGGCGGGCGGTCGCACCCCCGCCCTCGGCTGGACCGTCAACGTGACCGGCATCGCCGACACGGGCCAGGACCTCGCCATCGCCGGAGGCGCGGGCTTCCGGGCCCGGCTCTTCCGCAGTGCCTGGCTGGTGACGGAGGCCCGGGGCAGCTGGGGCCTGCTCGGCGGCCCCCTCGGCCTCGGGCCCGTCGAAGGCGACCTGGGCCTGGCGGTGCGCGCCTCGGAGCGGGCCGCTGCCCTGGGCTTCGTCCGCCTGACGGTGGACCCGGACACCCTGGCGTGGGCCTGGACCGCCGGAGTCGGGATCCGGGCCCGACGCACCGGCCTGCCGCCGGACCTGGACCGAGACCACGTCTCGAACCGGACGGACGCCTGCACCCGCACACCCGAGGACGTCGACGGCAACCGTGACCTCGACGGCTGCCCCGAGCTGGACGACGACGGGGACGGCCTGCCCGACACGGTGGACCAGTGCCCCACCGAGGCGGAGGACGTCGACGGCCACCAGGACGCCGACGGCTGTCCGGACCCCGACAACGACCTGGACGGCGTGCCCGAACCCGAGGACGCCTGTCCGGACGTGGCGGGTCGGCCCGAGCAGGGTGGCTGCCCGGACGGCGATGGCGACACCGTGGTCGACGCCCAGGACGAGTGCCCTGCCCGCAAGGGGTCCCCTGAAGCCGCGGGCTGCCCCGACTGGGACGGCGACGGCGTGCCCGATCAGCGCGACCGCTGCCCCCAGGACCCGGTCAGCCTCGGCGCCGTCACCGGGGTGTCCGATGGGTGCCCTGCGACCCTCGGCCTCCACGGCGCCGAGATCCGGGGCGCCACAGCGACCTGGTTCACTCCCGGGGGCGAGGGCCTCACCGAGCACGGCCTGGCCGGACTGGGCGAGCTGGCCACCCTGCTGCGGGCACACCCCGCCGTCCACCTGGTCATCCGCTCCGACGGCTCGGCCCTGGGCGAGGCCCGCGCGGCTGGCGTGCGTGGCTGGCTCCTGGGGGCCGCCTCGCTGTCGCCCGGGCGGATCTCGGTGGACACCGACCTGCCGAACCCGGTGCCCTGGGCCACCGACCTGGCGGACCTCCTCTTGCTGAGAATTCCCGGAGAACGGGACTAGCTGCCCAGCACGCCCCGTCGGACGAAAATTTTCCACTTGATCGGGAAGATTCTTGCCGGATACAGTCGGCTCGGCACCGAGCTGAGTGGGGGCTCACTGTGGGACGCGATCTGGCGCGGTGCTGGCTGGGGTGGGTGTGTGCGTCGCTGGGGGCGGGCTGCACGGCCGTCTCGGGCGCAGAGGGGGCGGGGCACGACCCGCACGGCAAGGCGGACTTCGACGGGGACGGTGCGGTGCTCGGGGCAGACTGCGACGACGAGGATCCCACGGTCCACCCGGGGGCCACGGAGCTGGCCGACGGCGTGGACAACGACTGCGACGGCGCGATCGACGTGCTCTTCGTGTGCGGCACGGGGGGCCACCACACCACCATCGGCGATGCCATCGCCGGGGCCGAAGACGGCCTCACCCTCGAGGTGTGCGCAGGCACCTGGGACGAGGACCTGGACCTGACCGGTCGGAGCCTCGCCCTGGTCGCCCCCGACGGCTACCGCAACACCCTGATCCGGGGCACTGGACTGGGCTCGGTGGTGCGCGTCCACGAGACCGCTCCTGGGGGCGTGTCCCTGGACGGCTTCACCGTCCAGGGCGGCTGGAGCGGCGCAGGAGCCGGCGGGGTGGACTGCCTGGACGCGGATCTGGACTTCCGGGACGGCCGGATCCGTGCCAATGTCTCCAGCACGGGGGCGGGACTTCGCGCGGAGTCCTGCGAGCTGTCCTTCCAAGGCACGATCGTCGAGTCCAACTTCGCCTCCGAGCACGGCGGCGGCGTGTACCTGTACGACGTCTCGGGCACGTTCACCCAGAACACCGTGCGGGACTCCAGCGCTCGCCTGGGCGGGGGGGTCTACCTCCACCGCACCGGGGACCTGGACTTCACCTTCAACAACGTGCACGACAACCAGGCCACGGAACAGGGTGGGGGCCTGTGGGCCCGCAGCGAGCCCGTGATCGCGTCGAACAGCTTCGTCGACAACATCGCCGGGACCCACGGAGGCGGCGTCTACCTGTACAAGGCGGGCCCCGGCGGCGAGTTCCGGGACAACAGCCTCGCGGGCAACTACTGCGGCGGTGACGGCGGCGGCCTCGCGGCGCGGCACCTGGCCCTGGACCTCGTCGACAACAGCTTCCTGGGCAACACCGCTGCAGACGACGCGGGGGGCGCTCGGGTCCACGCGGCCACCGCCACCTTGAGCGGCAACGTGTTCGAGGCCAACGTCGCGGGCGACGACGGCGGCGGCTCCAAGTCCTGCCACGGCTGGACCACCTGGACCGACAACCTGTTCGAGGGCAACCACGCCCACGACCAGGGGGGCGGGCTCGAGAGCGACAACGAGGCTGGGGACATCCGGGGTCTGGCCTTCCTCGACAACTCCGCTCGCCACGGGGCAGGCCTGCACACCTGGGACAACCTGGGGCCGCAGACCGTGGCGGACTGCACCTTCGTCGGCAACGTGGCGGACACCTACGGAGGCGCGATCGAGCTGGAGAACAACCCTCACGCCACCACCCTGAGGCACCTCCACGTCGAGGGGAACCAGGGGGCCAAGGGCGCGGGCATCGCCGCCTGGGAGGCCGACGTCCAGCTGGAGAACAGCCTGGTGTTCGACAACACCGGCCTGGAGCTGGGGGGCGGGCTGTACCTGCGCCACAGCGCCGGAGCGATCACCAACGTGGTCTTCGACCACAACAGCGCCCC
This sequence comes from uncultured Enterobacterales bacterium, assembly GCA_964344945.1. Lineage (GTDB taxonomy): Bacteria > Myxococcota_A > UBA796 > UBA796 > CAJQPC01 > CAYFPX01. Next base: position 26,557 of record CAYFPX010000029.1, on the reverse strand, counting down.
CCAGGGCAGCGCCCTGGATCTGCGCGGCGCCGAGGGCCTGGCGGTCCGCAACAGCGTCTTCAGCTGGAACCTCGGGGCCGAGGCGATCTTCGCCGAAGGCGGCGTGCCGGGGACCTGGTCCTACAACGACGTCTGGATGAACCTGGGCGGCGACCACGGCGGCAGCCTGGACGATCCCACGGGGGTCGACGGCAACCTGGCCGTGGAGCCCGGGTTCATGGGCGTCTCCGACTTCACCCTGACCACTGGCAGCCCCCTCCGAGACGCCGGGGATCCGACGCTCTCGGATCCGGACGCCACCCGCTCGGACATCGGGGCCTTCGGCGGACCGGAGGGTGCGTGGTAGATCCAGGAGGACAATGACGGTGAGGGCCCGCCAGGACGGTCGGGGTGGTGCGAGCAGGAGGCTCACCCCCCAGCGCCTGATTACAGCCGGCATGGTGGTGCTGGTGACGGGCATCCTCGCCCTGAGCGCGTGGGTCGATCTGTCCCTGCGGGCCCACCTGGCGCTGTCCCTGGCGATGATCGCCGGCGGCCTGTTGATCGCCCAGCGGGCGCAGCAGCTCCGGCTGCTGCTGGTCTTCCTGTCGGTGGCGGCGTCGCTCCGGTACATGGCCTGGCGAGCCACGGAGAGCCTGGCCTGGAGCGGGATCGGCGACACCGCGGCGAGCCTGACGCTCTTCGGTGCGGAGCTCTACGCCCTGATCTCCCTGCTCGGCGGGTACTTCCAGACCGCGATCATGCGGCGCCGGGAGTCGGTCAGCCTGGCCCCCTACGACGGCCTGCTGCCCACCGTCGACCTGCTCATCCCCACGTACAACGAGCCCCTGGGCGTGGTCCGCCCGACCATCCTGGGGGCCCTGGCCCAGGACTACCCCCACGTGCGCGTGGTGGTGCTCGACGACGGCCGTCGGGAGGAGATCCGCCAGCTCTGCCACGAGCTCGGCTGCGACTACATGACCCGGTCGGACAACCGCGGAGCCAAGGCCGGAAACATCAACGCCGCGCTGGGGCGCACCCGGGGCGAGCTGGTGGCGATCTTCGACGCCGACCACATCCCGGTCCGCACCTTCCTGTCCAAGACCGTGGGCTTCTTCCTGCAGAACCCCCGGGTCGCCCTGGTGCAGACCCCGCACCACTTCTACAACCCGGACCCGTTCGAGCGGAACCTGGGGCTGGCGGGCCACGTGCCGCCGGAGCAGCACTTCTTCTACCACTCCATCCAGCTGGGCAACGACTTCTGGAACAGCGTGCTCTTCTGCGGGACCTGCGCGGTCCTGAAGCGCGAGGCCCTGGACGAGATCGGTGGGATCTGCGAGGCCACGGTCACCGAGGACGCCCACACGAGCCTCAACCTGCTCGCCCGGGGCTGGGACTCGGTCTTCCTGGACACGCCGCTGGCTGCAGGCCTGGCGACGGAGTCCCTCGCCGACCACATCGCCCAGCGCATCCGGTGGGCCCGCGGCATGGCCCAGATCTTCCGGCTGGACAACCCACTGCTCAAGCGCGGCCTGTCCCTGGCGCAGCGGGTCAACTTCTTCAACGCGAGCTGGCACTTCTTCCACGGCATCCCGCGGCTGGCCTTCATCCTGGTGCCGGTGCTCTACCTGCTGTTCGACCTGCACCCGGTCGACGCCAACGTGCGCGAGGTCCTGCTCTACGCCCTGCCCCACCTGGTGCTCGCCGCCCTCGGGGCGGCCACCATGCACCGCAACGTGCGCCACAGCATCTGGCCCGAGGTCTACGAGCTCTGCGTCGCGCCCTACACCGCGCTGGTCACGGCGCTGGCCCTGGTGGCTCCCCGCTACGGCCGCTTCAACGTGACCGCCAAGGGCAACACCCGGACCGGCACCACCTTCGACCTTCGCCACGCCTGGCCCCTGCTGGCCTTGTACCTGGCGACGGCCTTCGCCCTGCTGGCGGCGCCTGCCCGGGGCTTCCTGGACCCGGTGCACGGCGAAGCGATCATCGTGGCGTCGCTGTGGTGTGTCTACAACATGGTCATCCTGACCGCCGCGCTGGCCACCGCCCTGGAACAGCCCCAGCGCCGCAAGCACCACCGGATCCAACGCCTGGGGGTGACCCGCCTGCTGTGGCCGGTGCCGTCCGAGGCCGACCCCTGGGACTCCGCACCCGCCATCTCGACCGACCTGAGCATGGGCGGGGTGCAGCTGACCCTGGACGACGGCTGGGAGGTCCCGGACCTGTTCTACGTGGAGCTCTACGGCGACGGTCGGCGGCCGGTGACCATCGCCGCCCAGGCCCTGAGTCGCCGGTTCGATGGCGCAGAACAGGTCCTCCACTGCCGCTTCGTCGACGTGGAGCCGCGACGTCAGCGGGAGCTCTCCCGGCTGCTGTTCTCCTCCCCACGCAGCTGGCTCGACGACTCGTATCGGCCGGACCGCCTGCTCCTCTCGGCCTGGACGGTCCTGATCTCACCGATCACGGCCGTGGCCGGAGGCCCGGGCCGACTGCTGCAGAAGCTGCTGAGCGAGGAGCCCTCTCAGCGCATCGTGCCAGACGCCACCCCCACCCACTGCGGCAGCTGCCGGACCGCCCTGGAGCCCGGGGACCTCTGCTGCATGCACTGCGGAGCGGACCTCGATGAGCCCTCCGGCGTGGCGGCTCCCCTGCCCCGACCGGAGCCCCGTCGCGGTCTGCGCACGGCGGTCTTCCCCGGCGTGCTCGCGGCGGCCGCCATGCTGCTCGCCGTCGGCTGGGCCCCGATGACCCGGGCGATGTCTCTCTGGGTCCCGATGGCGGTCCCCGATCCAGTCGAGGAGCAGGCTGGGCTCGACGCCACCTTCGTCACCCTGTCCTCCCTGCGGCACGAGCTGGCCGCCACCGCCGCAGGACACCACCCCAGAGCCCTCGACTGGCCGGACCGGCTCGAAGCCGCCACCGAGGACCGCCTGACCCAGCGCCTCCAGGCCGACCGCTGCGGGCAGCACCTGGTCCAGGCCAGCCGCGGCCTCGCCTCCGCCGCCTGGGAGCTGGAACAGGGCGTGGCCAAGGAGCGGGTGATGGCCCGCCTGAGCACCGTCGACGCCTCCCTCGATCGGGCCTGGCTGGCCCTGAAGGAGCGCCGGTGATGCTCTGGTCCCTCCTCCCGCTCGCCCTGGCCCAGGATCCGGAGCCCGAGCCCGCGGTCCCGCCTCCACCGCCTCCCGTGGTGGTCTCCTTCGGCGCGGACCTCTACCAGTCCACGGACCTGACGCTCCTGGGCCTCGACGCCATCGCCAGCGTGAACTTCCCCCGGCCGAGCACCTGGACCCTGACCGCGGACCCCGAGCTCCACCTGGACCTGGACCACTCGGCCATGCTCGACCCGGCCCGCAGCTCCCTGACCATCAAGGTCAACGACATCGCCCTGCACACCCTGGCCCTGGACCAGGACAACGCGGTGGACGGCCGGGTGGTCCTGACCGTGCCGCGGCGGGTGCTGCTGGACCACAACTCCCTGCAGTTCGAGGCCTCCCAGCACGTCGACCGCGAGTGCGAGGACCCCTACGACCCGGCCTTGTGGACCCGGGTGCTCGACACCACGGCCCTGCACTTCCACCGCACCGAGGACCCGTCAGAGGCCTCCCTGTCGCAGTTCCCCGAGCTGCTGCTCGACCCCACCGGGCTGGGCCCGCTGGAGATCGCCCTGGCAGGCCAGGGAGCACTGACCGACGAGACCCTCCAGGCGCTGGGGTTGGTCGGCCTGAGCCTGGGTCGCCACGCCGGCTACCGCGGCGTCGTGGTGGGCCCGACCGTCGCCCGGCTCGAAGACGCCACCACTCACACCCTGGTGGTCGGCACCCCCGCCCACAACCCCCTGCTGGGCCCGGTGGTCGAGTCGGCCCGGCTGTCGTCCGGGCAGGGGCTGGTCCAGGCCCTGCGCCACCCGTCCGACCCGCACCTCGCGGTGCTGGTGGTGGCGGGCCGCGACGACGCTGGGCTCACCAAGGCCGCCCAGGCCGTCGCCTCCGGCGAGGTCCAGGAGCTGCTCAGCGGCTCCCGGGTGGTGATCGAGGAGTCTCGGGCCCTCGAGGCCCCGGCCCGGGACGAGGTGCCCCGGCCGGTGCCGCGCTCCCTGACCTTCACGATGGGCGACCTGGGCCTCACGGACCAGACCGTGCGCGGCACCTACTCCCGCGCGGTCCAGATCCCCCTGAACTTCCCGGCCGACACCCTGGTGCATCCCGACGGCGCCACGGTCCGGCTGGACTACGCCTACGGCGCTCAGCTCGACCCCGAGCGCTCGACCCTGGAGGTCCTGCTGAACGGGGTCACCCTGCGCAGTGTCGCCCTCAGCCAGCCCGACGGGGACCCCGACGCCCGCCTCGAGGTCGACCTGAGAGACGGCCTGCTGCACCCCTCCTCGGAGCTCGTGGCGGTGTTCCACCTGGTGCCGGACCACGAGGACGCCTGCACCCTGCACCACAACCGACAGCTGTGGGCCACGGTCTTCGAGAGCACGCGCTTCGAGGTCGACCGCACCCACACCGCCGAGCTGCCGGACCTGGCGTTGCTGCGCCACGGCCTCTGGCCCCTCGGACCCGCCCTGGACGGGGACGGGGTCGGGCTCCTGCTCCCGGACCAGCCGACCTGGGGCAACGCCGCGGCGGCCATGCAAGCCGCGGCCGAGCTGGGCCGGGTCAGCACCGGCCCCCTGCCCGACCTGCTGGTGGCCGCCGGTGGGCCGGACGCCCTGGGCCGGGTCAACGGCCGCGAGCTCCTGGTGTTGTCCGACGGCACCCCCAGCGAGCCCCTGCGCGTGGTGGGCCTGACCGGCTCCCTGAAGGCCCACGGCGGCAAGGTCCGGCGCCTGACCGGCACCGACGGCGAGGTCCTGGTGGACGCCGAGGTGAGCCGCCCGGCCACCACCATGGAGCAGGTGGTCTACCAGGCCGAGCCCGTGCGCACGGCGCTGGTGCTGCAGGCGGGCGGCGCCGACGCCCTGCTCGACCTCACCCGGGGCCTGGGCGACCCGTCCACCCTGCGCCTGCTCGCCGGCAGCGCGGCCTTCCTGGAGTCCGACGGGACCGTCGCCACCCACGCCCTGGCGGAGAAGGTGGTCGTGGGGGCGCCCTCGTTCTGGAGTCGCCTCACCCTGGTCCTGAGCACCACCGGGCTGCCCCTGGCGATGATCCTGGCCTTCGTCGGCACGCTGATCACCATCGTGGTGACCCGCTGGGCGGGCGGGCGACACGGACAGGTCTGACAGCGCCCGCTGAAGTCCCTCAGCTCCCCGGGTAGAACACCCCGCGCACATGGGCGGTGGTCGGGTCCCTCAGCAGGCCCGTGGGCTCGATGTGGAGCTTCGTGGGCTGCTCGGGTCGGCAGACCAGGTGATGCACCTTGCCCGCAGGGGACTCGCTGCAGCGGCCCTCGAACACCTCGACCGTGCCCTCGGCGGCAGCGCTCACGGTGAGGGTCCAGTCCCCGGCCTTCAGGGGCACGCCGACCCCGCCCTTGGCCACCACCAACGCCTCCCGCACCAGCTCGGCCTTGCCCACCCGGACCTGGGCCTGGGCTGTGCGCTCGCCGGCCGTCCAGGTCAGGGTCGTGCGGCCCGGGGTCACGCCGTGGAGGGTGCTGCCCTCGACCCGCGCCACCGAGGCATCCGCCACCGCGAGGTCCACCGGCACGCCGTCCACCGGCTGACCGTCCAGCCCCAGCACCCGCCACTCCAGCACCCGGCCCCGCTCGCTCGGCACCTCCAGCGACAGCAGCTTGTGGGCGGGCTCGATGGCGGAGATCAGGAGGCAGCGCAGCGCGATGTCCTGCAGAGCCTCACCGGCCTGGACCTGGAGGGTGGTCGTGCCGGTCTTCTGGCAGGCGACGCTGCCGTCCTTGCCCACCCGGGCGACCGTGTCGTCGGACACGGCGACCGCCAGGACCGGCACGTCCGGCAGGGCCTCCCCGCTGGCGTCGCGGGCCGTGGACCGCAGGTCCAGCCGGCCGGGATCGTGGGTGACGAGGCGGGCGGGTGCGTCGATGGTGGCGACGGTCGGTCCGCCGCAGGCCGCCAGGGCCAGGATCAGGTTCACAGGGCCATTCCGGAGGAGGAGGGTCAGGGGGTCTTGCGGTAACCCACGGCCTGGCGGGGGCGGTCCCCCAGGGCGTAGTGTTCCACGTGGAACACCTCGAGCCCGGCCACGGTCGGCGGGGCCTCGCGGGCCGCCAGCAGCACGGCCGTGCCGCCGGGGCGCAGGAGCCTCAGAGCGTCGGCGAGGTAGTGCTCGGGGGGCCGATAGGCCCGGGAGATGACGCCATCCCAGGCGCCGTCTGCCAGGGTCTCCGAGCGACCGTGGAACACGGTCAGGCCGGCCAGGCCGGCCCGGGCCGCGACCTGCCGCAAGAACGACGCCCTGCGCTGTCGGGACTCCACCAGGGTGACCTTCGCGCCCGGGTGCCGGGCAGCGAGCGCCACGCCGGGGAAGCCCGCACCGCTGCCCAGGTCGGCCCAGGCACCGGTGGCCTCGAGCCAGCCCACAGCCTGCGCGGCGTCCTCGAAGTGGGGGGCCAGGGGACCGGGGCCCACCAGGTCCATCGCCTTGCGCCACTTCGTGAGGAGCTCCTGGTGGACCTGCTCGGCGGCGGTGAGTCGGGTCACGAGGGCGCACCCGCCCGGGCCCGGGCGACCCAGACCGCCAGGGCGGTCACGGCGGCCGGCGTGATGCCCGGCAGCCGGCCCGCGGCGCCGAGGTCCTGGGGCCGAGCGGCGGCCAGCCGGAGCCTGACCTCGGTGGAGAGCCCGGGCACCGCCCCGTAGTCGACCGTGGCCAGGGACAGCCCGGCGAGGCGACGGTGCTCCTTGGCCTTGGCGCGAGCTCGCCGCAGGTAGCCTGCGTACTTGGCGTCGGTCTCGAGCCAGGTGGCGACCTCGGCCGAGACCGGGGGGAGGCCGAAGGCATCTGCCAGGGCAGGGTAGGTGGCTTCGGGCCGGCGCAGCAGCTCCTCGGCCGTGGCCGGCTTCTTCAGGCCCCCGAGGCCGCGGTCAGACAGCGCCGCCAGGGTGGCCGGGGTGGGGTGGACCGGCCGGGCCAGGGCCGCCCGACCCGCCTCGGCCTCGGCCCGGCGGGCCTCGAAGCACGCCCAGTCCCGATCCTCGACCAGGCCGAGCGCGCGGCCGCGAGGCATCAGGCGGAGGTCGGCGTTGTCCTCGCGCAGCAGCAGCCGGTGCTCGGCGCGGCTGGTGAACATCCGGTAGGGCTCGCCGCCCACGCCCCGGGTGACCAGGTCGTCGACCAACACCCCGATGTAGGCCTCGTCCCGGCCCAGCCGGAAGGGCTCGCCGGTCGCCGCGCTCACCCCGGCCACGAAGCCCTGGACGGCGGCCTCTTCGTAGCCACTGGTGCCGTTGACCTGGCCGGCCAGGAACAGCCCAGGCAGGGTGCGGTGCTGCAGGCCGTGGTCCAGGTCCCGGGGGTCGGCGAAGTCGTACTCCACCGCGTAGCCATGCTGCACCACCCGGGCCTGTTCCAGGCCCTCGATGCTGTGCAGCACGGCTTCCTGGGTCTCCGCCGGCAGGGAGGTGGAGAGACCGTTCACGTAGACCCGGTCGGTCTCCAGGCTCTCGGGCTCCAGGAAGAGCAGGTGACGCTCCCGCTGGGGGAAGCGCACGACCTTGTCCTCGATGGACGGGCAGTAGCGGGGCCCCGTGCCCTCGATCTGCCCCGTGAACATCGGCGCCCGGTCCAGGTCGGCGCGGATCAGGGCGTGGGTGCGCGGGTTGGTGTAGCCCACGTGGCAGGAGAGCTGGGGCAGCCGGGACTCGGCCGGCCGGAAGGAGAAGCGTCCGGCGACACCGGGCTGCTCCCGCAGGGCCTCCCAGCGCACGCTGTCTGCGGCCAGCCGCGGGGTGGTCCCGGTCTTGAGCCGGCCCAGGTTCACCCCCAGCGCCCGCAGGTCGTCGGACAGCGCATGGGCCGCGCCGTCTCCGATGCGCCCACCCTCGGACCGCTGGTCACCGCAGTGCAGGAGCCCCCCCAGGAAGGTCCCGGTGGTGAGGATCACCGCGCCCGCGTCGAAGGTCCGACCGTCGGCGAGTCGCACCCCGTGGACCCGCTGGCCCGTGCGCAGCAGACCCGCGACCTCGCCCTCGATCAGCGCCAGGCCCGGGATGCGGCCGAGCTCGGCCTGGAGCACCCGCGGGTAGGCGCGGACATCGACCTGGGCCCGGCTGGCGCGCACCGCCAGCCCCTTGCGGGTGTTCAGCCGGCGGAACTGCAGGGTGGTCGCGTCGGTCACCCGGGCCATCAGCCCGCCGAGGGCGTCGAGCTCCCGGACCAGCTGACCCTTGGCCAGTCCGCCGACCGCTGGGTTGCAGGAGAGTCGCCCCACGTGGGCGAGGGAGAGGGTGACCAGGGCGACCCGCCGCCCCAGGCGCGCCGCCGCGGCCGCCGCCTCGCAGCCGGCGTGCCCCGCGCCCACGACGACGATGTCCCAGGGGGTGTTCACGGCACGCTCTCCTATCCACTACGCTGCGCCGGTGACACGGGCGTGGACGGCGGTGGTGCTGGTGGTGGGGCTGCTGCTGCCCTTCGTGAACAAGCCGGTCCACGTGGACGACGCGAATTTCCTCCGCCTGGCCCAGGGCGCCGCCGCCGACTGGTGGCGCCCCCACGACGTCCTGATCAACTGGCAGGGCACCACCGAGCGGGCCTTCGACGTGCTGAGCAACCCGCCCGGCATCGCCTGGTGGCTGGCCCCCGTCCACGACGCCCCGGAGCGGGTCCTGCACCTGTGGATGTGGCCCTGGCTGGCGCTGGCGCTGTGGGGCTGCTGGCGGCTGGGGCAGGCCCTGGTGCCCTCCCGCCACGGCGGTGGAGCGGGGACCCTGCTGGTGCTCGGCACCGCGCCGGTGGTCCTGCTGGCGGCCCAGGGGCTGACCCCGGACCTGCCCCTGTTCGCCTGCACCGTGGCCGGGGTGGGGGGGTTCCTGGGAGCCCGGCGGCACCCGTGGGCCTATGCGCTGCTGGCGGGCCTCGCCTTCTGGTTCCGCTACTCGGGGCTGTGCCTGGTGCCGCTGCTGCTCTTCGCCGGCTGGCAGCGAGGCCAGCTTCGGCACGCGCTCGCCGTGCTGGTGGCGCCGCTCGCGCTGGTGCTGCACGACCTGTCCGCCTACGGCCAGGTCCACGCCTCGGCCATGGTCGGCTTCCAGGCGGTCAGCGGCAGCAGCCACGAGCTCGTGCGCAAGGCGGTGGCCTCGGTGGCGATGCTGGGGGCCGCGGGCCTGCTGCCCGTCGTGGCCTGGGGCGAGCGGGCCGTGCTGGGCGCCGCGGCCGGCCTCATCCTCGGGGCCGGGGCCGCGGGGCTGAGCGGTCAGACCGGCCTGCCCCTGGCCATGACCCTGCTGGCCTGTGCAGCCGGAGGCGTGGCCTTCAGCACCCTGCGCCAGCACTCCCGCGACGACCTGCTCCTGGCCCTCTGGGCCACCGGGGGTCTGGCCTTCCTGCTGGTGCTCCGGTTCTCGGCGACCCGCTACTGGCTGCCGTTCCTGCCCGCCTTCGCCCTGGCCGCCCTGCGCCTGGGCCCCGGCCGCCGGCAGCTCGCCGCCCACGTGGTCGCCAGCGCCCTGCTCGCCCTGGGGCTGAGCATCGACGACCAGCGGCTGGCCCAGGCCCAGCGGGCTGCCGCCCTGCAGGTCGCGGAGCTCGCCGAGACCGGCACCTTCGCCGGCCACTGGGGCTGGCAGCACTACCTGGAGCGGGCGGGCTGGCGCCCCATCGAAGACGACGGCCCTGTCACGCCGCCCTTCGCCGTCGCCCACGCCCCGTGGCCCCAGTCTCCGGGCCCAGAGGTCTGCCTACGCAAGGTCCTGGAATTCCAGCTGGAGGACTCCTGGTGGGGGCCGCGGGTCCACACCGCAGAGGGCGGCGCCAACCTGCACGCCTTCCTGGTCGCGGGCGAGCCGCCCACGGAGACCTACGCGCCCTGGTCCTTCTCCGACGAGCCCTACGAGCGGGTCACGGTGTACGGGGGCTGCGAGGAGTGACTCGCTCCCTGGGCCTGGTGGGCTTCGCCCTGCTGCTCGCCGGCTGCGTCCCGATCCGGGAGGCCCGCATCCTGCCGGGGCCCCAGGACCCCGCCCTCGGCCAGCCCGACGACTGCGACGCCTGGGATGACCCTGGGCTGCGGGGCACCCTCGACCGCCGGACCCACAGCGCCGAGCGGTCCGGCAACACCTCGGAATTACTCGTAAATGGCGACGCCGCCTTCACGCGCCGCTTCGAGGACGCCGCCGACGCGGACCTGGTGCTGGTGAAGACCTTCATCTTCGCCGACGACGAGATCGGCCGGGCCACCGCGCGGCTGCTGGCCGAGCGGGCCCGGGCGGGCGCCTTCGTGGTCCTGCAGTACGACCTGCGGGGCAGCATCACCGGCCTGGACGACGTCGGGGAGCTGCTGTCGGACGCCTCCGTCGACGGCCTGCTGGGCGAGAAGCGCCTGTTCCGCGACCTGCGCGACGCCGGGGTGCTGGTGGTGCCCACGAACACGGTCTTCACCCGCGAGGAGCTCGAGGACTACGGCGCCTGGCTCGACGGGGTCGAGGTGGACCCGGACCATGCGTTCGAGCGGCTGTGGAAGCTGCTGGACCTGGTCGACCACCTGGACCACGAGAAGTACTGGATCACCGGCCGTCGGACCGAAGCCGGGGGCCTGGACCTGACGGCCATCCTCGGCGGCATGAACATCGCTAGCGAGTACGGCTACGGCGGCACCCGCGAGGTCGACGACGGAACCGGTCGCGGCGGCTGGCGGGACACCGACATCGCCCTGCGGGGACCGGTCGTGAACGACATCGTCGCCCGCTACTTCGACGTGCTCGAGTACCACCTGGACCACCCCCTCGAAGAGGGCCTGAGGGAGCGCCTGAACCCGCCGCAGCCCGAGCTCGGGACCGCCCGGGTCCGGTTCGTGTGGAACCAACCGAGACTGGGGAACCGCCGGAGCATCGAGCGCCTGTACCAGGAGCTGATCACCGCCACCCCCGAGGATCAGATCATCCGCCTGGAGGCCGCCTACTTCGCCCCCGGCTTCCGAGTCGGTCACAAGCTCCGGACCGCCCTGCGTCGCGACCGGCGTGTCGCGATCATCACCAACAGCGAGGAGAGCGTCGACGCCCCGTTCGTGGTCGATGCCAGTCTCTTCGAGTACCGCCGCCTGCTACGGGTCCGGCCCGACGCCGCCCTGTACCTGTGGCGGGTGAACACCGAGGACGGCGAGGGGACCCTGCACTCCAAGGTCGCCAGCTTCGGCACCTGCGGTCCGGTCATCGTGGGCTCGGCGAACCTGGACGCCCAGTCGAGTGAGCACAATTCCGAGTCGGTGGTCCTGGTCCGCGACCCGGAGCTCCGCCGGGCCTTCGACGCCATGTTCGACGCCGACCTCTCTCCGGACTCTGTCGACCGCGTCTACCTGAGGGAGATCGAGCGCCAGGGGTTCTGGCAGAGACTGAAGCAGCGCGGGGTGTACCGACTCGGGTGGTACTGGCTGTGACGGGCACCCATCGGCACCGGCCCCCTCAAGCCGGGTCCAGAAGATCCGCTCTCAGAGGTGATGGTCTCCCTCTCCGCCCGCCTCGCGCACGCTGCCGGCCAGCCTTCTGGTCGGCGTGAAGCCCCGTCGTGAGCTCACCCGCCATCGCCGGTCGCCTGCCGGGCGACGGCTCGGTGATCCTGGCCGGGCGCTACCGGCTCCAGGATCCACTGGGCAAGGGCGGCACGGCGACGGTCTACCGGGCCTGGGACGAGACCCTCGAGGTCGAGCGGGCCGTGAAGCTGCTCACCGCGGCCGTCTCGCCCACCAGCACCCTGGGCAAGCGCTTCCTCCGGGAAGCCCGCACCATGGCCCGGCTCCAGCACCCCCACATCCTCATGGTCGCCGACGCCGGCATCGAGCAGGAACAGCCCTGGATGGTGATGGAGCTGCTGGCCGGAGGCAGCCTGCGCCAAGTGCTGGACTCCCAGGGACCCCTGCCCCTGGACCACGCGGTCTCCGTGACCCTCGCGCTCCTGGCCGCCCTCGAGCACGCCCACCACCACGACATCGTCCACCGGGACGTGAAGCCGGCGAACATCCTGCTCGACGACCGGGGGCTGGCCAAGCTCGCGGACTTCGGCCTGGCGCGGGTCGACACGCGCACCACGACCCTGACCCGCACCGGTGCCACCATGGGCACCTTCGCCTACATGGCCCCCGAGCAGCGGATCGACGCCTCCCGAGCGGACCTGCGGGCCGACCTCTTCGGCGCCGGCTGCACGCTGTTCGCCCTGCTGACCGGCCAGGACCCCTTCGACCTGTGCATGGCCCGATCCACCGACCCGCGCTTCAACGGCGTGCCCGCCTCGATCGCCGAGGTCGTGCTGAAGTCCGTCGCCTACAAGGCCGGGGACCGCTACCTCAGCGCCCCGGAGATGGCCTTCGCGCTCACCACGGCCTACGACGTGGCCTCCGACGGCTACCTGCCGCCCTTGGTGCTCCCCAGCTCCCCGAGCCTGCCACCGCGCTGCGAGGACTCCGGGAGCTTCGATCGGTCTCGCAGCGGGCGCTCCCGCCGCGAGGCCGACACCGGGCCGATGCGCACGGACCCGTTCACGGGGCAGGCCACGGGCCCGCACACCTGGTGCTTCGATGGGGAGGACCGCCCGGTCCCCCAGGATCCGAACCCCACGCTGAGGCAGCGCATCTCCCGCCTGCGGGACGGCGTTCACGACAGCGTGGTCAAGGAGCGACCGCGCCTGCCCCAGTGGCTGGGCACGCTCATCGCTGCCAGCGTCGGGGCCCTGGCCGTCCTGGCCTTCGGCGGTGTGAGTGACCCCGGGGTCGCCGTGGAGCCAGTCCCGCAGACCGGGGCTGCCCTGTCGCCTGCGCCAACCGTCGCGGTCGCTCCCCCGACTCAGGTCGAAGACCCCCCTGTAGAGCGTGCACCGGTGCCCGTCGAGGACTCTGCTCCCGCCCCGGGCGACCCCCTCGCCCCGACCCCCGAGGCCGGCTCGAGCGCGGGCGAGGAGACCCGCCGGTCCGGCGCTCCGACCCAGCCCGCCGCCGCGAAGACCGCCACCCTGCGCGTGGGCAGCGCCCCCGTCGCCACCGTCTACATCGACGGCAGCCGGAAGGGCACCACCCCCTGGAGGGGCGAGGTCCCCACCGGCTCCCGCTCGGTCACCCTGGTCACCGAGAGCGGCCAGAGCAAGTCCCGCGCCGTGCGGGTCAAGGACGGTCCCCCGACCTGGACCTGCTGGGACTTCGAGGCCAGCTCGGCCTGCGCCCTGTAGCGCAGAGTCACTCGATCCAGCAGGCTCCGTCGACCAACAGGCCGCGCCATCCGGACTCGCAGTCTTCGGCCACCCGGGTCCACTGGTTCACTTCCCGCCAGTTCTCGGCGACGACCAGATCCTCCGGGGCATCCTCGATCAAGGCCCGGGCAAGGGCCTCCGCTTGTTCGTAGCGCAGGGTCGGCTCCAGCCGGGAGTCCGTGCGCCACAGGGCCACGGCCAGCGCGGCGAGCCAGTCCAGTCGGCCGGTGGAGTCCGCCCAGGCCAGGGCCGACAGCGACAGCCCCACGGTGTTGCCCTCGACCCAGCTGTCGGGATCCCCGAGCTGGACCGTCAGGGGCACCCGCGTGGGTCCGAGCAGGGCTTCAGCCCGCTTGTGCGCGGCCACGGACAGGGTGTGGAACTCCTGGACCGAGCGGCGCTGGGAGGGGTTCGAGGCCCAGACCACCATGCGGTCGTCGGCCATGCAGCCGGTGCGGATCTGTGCTTCGGAACCCACGGGCGCCACCCAGACCCCGCCCACGGACTGGCCCAGCTCCCCGCCCAGGCGCACCACGGCGGGCCGGCCCGAGGGCACCCGGTGGTAGTTGGAGCCGGTGATCAGCTCGACCTGGCGGGTCTTCATGAGCAGGGTGGCCTTGGGCAACGCGACGCCGCGCAGGTTGCCGCCCACGTCGAGCACCACCCCGCCCATGGGGCCATTGCCTCCAGCGGCCAGGCAGACCGGCAGGCCGTCCGGCGGCAGGGGCACGGCCTCGGCCAGGTCCGGGCGCTTCGCCCCGTCCCACCAGCCGTCGCCGTCGGTGTCCCAGAGGCCCGGGTTGGTCTCCAGGAGCTGCTCACCGAGCACCGGGAGCCCGTCCCTGTCCAGGTCGGCGAGCAGGCCTCGCTGTTCCTCGGTGGTGGCAGCCAGCATGGCCATGATCGGCTCGCCGTGGGGGCCTGAGGCCAGGAGCAGGGCCGCGAATTCGTCCCACCCGAGCAGGCGGGTCTGGGGCCAGAAGTGCTTGGGGTCCACGAACTGACTGGCCAGCCGCAGCAGTCGGGCCGAGCCCCACCAGCCCGCCGCCGTGGGATCGGTCGGGTCGATGGTCGACCGGCCCACCTTGTCGCTCTCCCAGGTGAGCAGGTTGGGCATGGCCTCGAGCGTTCGGCCGTCGTCGGGGACCCGATCGACGGTGCGCGCGTCCTCGGCGGCGATGCAGTCGACCAGCAGCTCGGTCCGACCGACACTGAGCGTGGTCGGGCCCAGGCCGGTCCAGCTCGACGCCACCTCGCGCACCACGGCCAGGGCGTCGGGCTTGCGCCCGTCGATCTCGATCCGGAAGAGGCCCAGATCGTCGCGGTGTCCGGCGACCAGGCGTCCGTCCTCCAGCTCGGAGGTGACGATCTCGACCTGAGGGTGGCCGGGCGGGGCCCAGCCGGTGCAGGCCTCAGCGGCCTCCCACGCGTTGCGGGCGATGCGCGCAGCTCTGGACGGCTCTCCGACGAAGTCGGGGGCCGCGGCCTGGAGACTGGGAACCAGGAGGAGCCACACCATCGAACACACGGATCATAAGCCCGGGGAGACCGGAACCTCCCCATCGGACACCGCCGCGGCGTCCATGAGTCCTTCGAGGCGACGAAAGGCGTCGACGATCGCGGTCTTGTAGGCGCCCTGGCTCCACAGGTAGCCACCCACGTGTCCGCCGGGCGTCCAGCGCAGCTCGGACCCCTCCCAGTGGGCGTGCAGGGCCTGGGACGAGACCGGCTGCACGAAGGCGTCCCGGGCACCGGCCACCACGATGCAGGCGCCGGTGGCCTCGGGCACCGGAAGGGTGTGCACGGCCATGTTGTCGAGCAGATCCTCCAGCCGCCCCCAGGCCGGCTCGCGGTCGCCGTCGGGCGCCAGAGCCTGCCAGTCGACGACGTAGCGCAGCACCCCTTCCAGGAAGACCGCCGTGCCGGAGTGGGACCCGGCCAGCGGCACGCCTGCGACCGGGAAGGGCACCGCAGCCGCGGTCATCGCCGCGATCTGGCCGCCCATGGAGAAGCCGCTGACGCCGAGCCGCTCGTAGCCCCCATGCCGGAAGCAGGTGAGCAGGCTCCGGGCCTCCTGGACACAGGCGCGGCCCATGCAGAGCAGGTCCGCCACGGTGCGGACCGACGGCCCGTGCTGGTCCGGCGGCGCCCGAACCCCGTAGTAGGGGTTCTCCAGGATCAACGAGCCGATGCCGGCGGCCGCCAGCGGGCGGGCGAGCTTCATGCGCCGGCCGTACCCGAACTCTCCCGTGGCCGCGAGGTGCAAGCACGTGGGCGGTCGCTCGGTGCCCGCCGGCCGCACCTGGCGCACCACGGCCTCCTGGCTCTCGACCGGGAGCTGGAGCAGCTCGGCCTCGGGGCTGGGGAACCGGCCCTCGCGGACCTCCAGCACGCCATCCCGCTCCCAGGAGCCCCAGGAGGGTTCCACGGGGAACACCTCGTGCTTGTCGGTCGGCAGCGCGGTGACCGCGGCGATGCGCGCCTCGTCTCCCCAGCCGTCCGAGAAGAACGGCCGCCGCCGCATCACCCGGACGAAGGCCCGATCCAGCCAGCTCTCCGACACGTCGCCCCCTTAGCCGATACAGCCCGCCGAGGACGCGAGCACGACCTCGGAGGAGCCATGGCCCGCGACGTGGAGCTGTTCCGCTTCCCCCACGCGCCGGGCGATCCCCTGGCCAGCCTGCTGGCGTCTGCGTCCCGGAACCTGGAACGCGCCGGCCACCTGCCCTGGATGGTCCTGGGCGCCAGCGAGCGCCACCGGCTCGCTGTGGTGGGCACCGATCCCGAGCCCGCCGAGCTCGCCGCCGTCGAAGCCGCCCTGCTCGGTGAGCCCGACTGTGCCTGGACCGTGCTCGCGGGTCAGACCCTGATGCGCTCGGGGGCCGGGTGGCTGCAGCACGCCTTCGTGCGTCAGCGCACGGCCGCCGGCGCCTGGCGGGCCTGGACCCGACCCCAGACCGACACTCCCCAGGGCATCGTCTGGCTCGAGGACTGGACCGAGACCCAGGGCGACATCCTGCCCGAGTCCCACCCTCTCTTCCCCGAGGCCGCCGCGGTGTTGCGGCGCCTGGTCCGCCCGGCCCCACCGCCCGCAGCGAGCTGGCACCAGGACCTGGCCGACGCCCCCGAGCCCGAGGCCCTGGCCAGCCGACTGGGCGCCTTCGTGGGCCGCTGGTTCGAGCGCGAGGGCAAGCTTCCGCCGATGGTCGTCCGGCGAGTCGCCGACCGCCTCGAGGGCCTGACCCTGCCGGAGCAGGCCCTGGCGCCGCACCTGAGCGACCTCGCCATCCGCTGGGCCCAGCAGCCCGAGACCGTGGCGGTCGGCACGATCCGTCGCCGGGGCTGGCCCGAGGGCGGCCGGGGCGCCCAGGAGCTGCGGCTGGCGCTGGAGCTCCGGGGCGGTCCGGCGGTCGACTGGGTGCGTCGCTACCGGGTGGTCGAGCAGCGGGCCCGGTGGCAGAGCCCCGCCGGCACGGCCCGGATCAGACCGGTGGCGCGGGCTCGGGCGTGGCTCTGCTGAGCTGGCGGCGGCGCCAGCCGCGGCGCAGCTCGTGGGCGGCGCCGATCGCGCACAGAGCGTGGTGCACCCCCAGCCAGATCCATCCGCGCAGCCCCAAGGTCGGCCCGTAGAGGGCCGTGAGCGCGATCGCAACCATCACCCAGGTGAGGGCGATGATCACGCCGAGGTCGGGGTTCTTGCGCCGCTCCGCCATGCCCGGGCAAGCCTATCGGAGTCTTGTCGCTCGGGGCTCGGTGGACAGGTTGGGGGCCATGCAGAAGCGATGGATCGCCGGTGTCGTGCTCCTGGCCTCGCTCGTCACCGGCGCCTGGCTCGACCACCAGATCGCACCCCAGCCCGCCCAGGTCCAGGCCGAGCGAGAGCAGGTCGCGACCGGCCCCGACGGCACCCGCAGGGCCGTGGTCCTGGTGCACGGCCTGCGGGCCTCCACCGTGCTCGAAGAAGACGCCCACGAGCTGCACGCCCACGACTGGCAGCGACCGGGCAGCACCCTGGTCGACGCCCTGGCCGCAGACGCCGACGTCTTCGCCGTGACCTACACCCAGGACGCCGCGGTGCACGACATCGCGGCGGCCCCGGTCTTCCAGGACGCCCTCGGCGGCCTGCCCCCCGGGGCCTACGACGACATCGTCCTGGTCGGCCACAGCGCGGGGGGCCTCCTGAGTCGCTGGTTCGTCGAAGACCACCCCGACGCCGGCATCACCGGCGTGGTCCAGCTCTGCGCCCCCAACGAGGGCTCGGGCTGGGCCCGGCTCCACGCCGCAGGCCGCATCTCCCACGAGCGCTTCATCGCCTCGCTCTCGGACCGCAACGTCCTGGACGGACGTGCCGGCAAGCAGGTGCCCGAGGACATCGACTTCCTGGTGGCGGTCTGCGACGGCGCGGCCAGCGGCGATGGCGTCGTCGACGACGACGCCCAGTGGCCCGAGTCCTTGCGCCGCCAGGGCATCGCCGCGGTCCAGGTGCCCGCTCTGCACTTCACCGCGACCCGGGGTCGCCTGATGGCCGCTCGCATCGCCGCGTGGGCCGCCGGCGACCACCCCCGGCTGAGTCCGGAGGAGGTCGACGCGCTCGCGGACGAGGTGCTGTCGACGTCGCTGCCCTGAGCGGTGTTCGGGGGATGGACGTCTGCTGATGTGCCAGGGCCATGCAGCCTACGGCGACGTGGTGGGCTGGGCGCTGTCCCACTGGACCCAGGAGCCGGTCCGGGAGGGGGACGTGTACAGCTTCGAGATCAGGGGATCAGCGAGCCTCGAGCTCAAAGGTGTCCACCACGCCCCCTGCCAGATCCCAAGCCGTCCAGCTCAACCCCCCCTCGTCCACATCCATCACCACATAGTGATGCACGGACTCGCCTGTCTCCAGGTGGTCCCAGTGCCGGTAGTCGTTGGTGTCCAGCGTGCCCCCCGCACCCCCCGTCACCACGTACATCACCCCGTCCAGCTCGCCCCGTTGGTATGCGTGGGAGTGCCCGGCGATCACCAGGTCGACCCCGCCGGCCACGAACCGAGGCACCCAGTCGTCGCGGATGGCTGGCTCGCCGTCCCA
>CAYFPX010000029.1:0-8166 GCA_964344945.1 uncultured Enterobacterales bacterium | reverse complement strand
GTCTTCCAGACGTTTGTGTGGGCGGGGATGTGGAAGGACACCACCCGGAACGCGGCGTCCTGGGCGTCGGCGGACGCCAGGGCCTGGTCCAGGAAGGCCTGCTGGTCCGAGAGGGTGGCGTCGTGGGTGGTGTCCCACTGGCTGTCCAGCACCACCAGGAACACCGGGCCCACCACCGTGGCGAACCAGGCGCCGTTGCCGGGTAGCTCGGTGTAGGCGTAGGCCTCCTGCCACTCGTGGTCGTGGTTGCCCCGGGCGAACAGGGTGGGGGTGGTCTGGGAGAACGCGTCGGTCTCCAGGGGTGCGAACCACTGGGAGTCCCAGTCCGCGGCCGTCTGGCCGTTCTGGACGATGTCGCCGACAGAGAAGAACAGGTCCGGCTGGTGGTCGGCCACCCGGTCGACCACCTCTGTGAAGGTCCCCGAGCCGATCTGGTTGTCCCCGGTGATCACCACTCGCAGCGGGCCGGCGTCTGGCAGGGTTCGGAAGCCGTACTCTGCGGAGACGGCGTCGCTGGAGCGGACCTGGTAGGTGTGCTCGGTCGCTGGGGGCAGGCCGGACAGCCGCGCCCGGTGCACGTGGCGGCCGACGGCGAGCTGGACCGTCTCGATGACGCCGGGCCAGAGGGCCAGGGCGTCGGTGCCGAGCCACAGCTCGTGGGGGCCGGCTGGAGTGTCCGTCTCCCACAGCACCGTCAGCTCTCCGGGCTCGCCGGCATAGAGCACCGGCTGCTTGGTCAGGATCGTGGCCGGGTCAGCCGCCTCCTGGATCAGCAGTCCAAGGCCGTCCACGCCACCGTCGTTGGCCGCTCCTCGCCGGTGGTCGGCCCGGGCGGCCACCTCGACGCTGCGGGTCCCAGCGGGGAGACCGTGGGTCAGGGTGTGGTGGATCCACTCGTTGTGGTCGCCGATCGGGCTGCGCAGGACCTGGAGCAGCTGGCCGGCGCCGTCGAGCATGCGGGCTTCGAACCACGCGTGGTCGTCGAAGATGATCGTGTCCCACGGGGACAGGTCCCCGTTGTCCGGCGTGGGGCTGTCGGCGGTCCTCAGGTAGCCGCTCAGCTCCAGGGACAGTCCCCCTTCATCGACCAGGGAGGGGCAGATCCCGTGTTGGGTCAACACCACGGTCTGGACCGCCTCGCAGCTGCCTTCGTCCCCGCCGTACAAGCTCAGCTCGGCCTGGGGCCCGGTCGGGTCGGAGACCCACTCGCAGGCGCCCTCCCGGAGGGTCCAGGCCGTGCCCAGCGCGTCTTCGAAGCCGCCGTCGGCCAGCAGGGTCTGGTCCAGGACCGGCGCGTCGCAGGACATCTCCCAGCGCTCCCGGGAGAGCATCGCCTCTGGGCCGGGCCGGAGGGGTCGGGTGGTCTCTGCCGAGGTCTCCCCGTCGGGCAGCTCCCCGGTGTCGCTGGAGCAGCCGACGAGCAGGAGCCAGAACACGGGACCTCCGGACGGCGCAGCCATCGTGGGACCGCCTCGGAGGGGCTGTCAAGGACAGTCCGCTGCCACCATGCCGTGGAGTGCTGGGCTTCATGGTCACAGTCTAGTCCGGCAGGCGGTGGCACCTTGGCGCCGGCAGGCCAGCCGGCTGAACACAGAGGACGCCCTGGACAACGAGGTCCAGGTGAGTGATCCCACCGGGGAGTGCGCTGCCCTGGAGCCAGACGTGGAGGCGCTCATCGACCGGTTCGTCACCAAGTCCCACGCGCTCATCGGAGGCTGGAATGCCATCCACGGCGGGACGGACAACGCGCAGTCCCCACGCGTTCCGGATCCATCGGAGACGCTCTCCGAGGGTGTGGGTCCATGTGATTGCGATTGCGATTGCGAACGCGAGGGCCTCTGGCCTGCTCCACGGCCGCGCCGCATCCCGATAGACCCGCCCCATGGACCACCGGCCGGTCACCGTGCCGGACGGCGCCGCTGGCATGCGCCTCGACGCCTTCCTCGCCCGTCGCTTCCCCCACCTCTCGCGCAGCGCCGCGGCGCGGGCCGTGCGGGACGGTCAGGTGAGCGCCGACGACCGCCCGCTCAAGCCGAGCAGCCTCGTCCGGGGGGGCGAGCTGCTCCGGCTCACCATGCCCGACCTGCTCGCCAGCGGGCCTGAGCCACCGATCCCGCCCGTCGTGCACGAAGACCCCCGCCTGGTCGGCTTCGACAAGCCCGCCGAGCTGCTGTGTCACCCGGTCGGCGCCCAGTTCGCCTGGTCGCTGATCGGCCTCGCTCGCAAGCGCTTCCCCGGCGAAGAGCTGCGCCTGTGCCACCGCCTGGACCGGGACACCTCCGGCCTCACCCTGCTGGCCAGGGACCTGGCCGCCGACCAGCACATGAAGGCCGCCTTCAAGGCCCGCCAGGTGAAGAAGACCTACCTGGCCCTCGTGAGGGGCTCGCCGGACTGGGACACCACCACCGTCGACGCGCCCATCGGCGACGACCGCGCCAGCCCGATCAACCTCAAGCGTGGAGTGCGGGCCGACGGCCAGCCGGCCCACACGGACTTCGAGGTGCTGAGGCGCCTGGAAGACCTGACCCTGGTGGCCTGCCGCCCCCACACCGGCCGGACCCACCAGCTCCGCGTGCACCTGGACCACCTCGGGCACCCGATCCTGGGCGACCGCATCTACGGCCAGGACCCCGAGGTCTTCCTCGGCTTCTACGAGGGCCGGCCGCTGCCCGACTGGCTCGAGCGCTGTGGCCACCCCCGCCACTGCCTGCATGCCTGGCGCCTGGTGGTGCCCCACCCGGAGGGCGAGCAGGTCGCGATGGAGGCCCCCCTGGCCGCCGACATGGCGACCCTGCTCAGCGACTGAGGTCGGGGCACCAGCGCTCGCTGGCGAACAGCTCGCAGCCGGCGATGCGCTGGGCCCGGTACAGGCCGTCGTGCTCCCCGGTGAAGTCCAGGCGCCAGGGCACCTGGTCAGTCTCCGGCACCGGGTGCTGCGGTGGTTCGGGGCGGCGGAGGCCTTGGACGGGGGAGGTGAGTCCGCGACGGACGGTCGAGCGGACGAGCCGACGCGGCGTGCCCTCGACGCCCCGGGTCAGCACTGTCAGAGCCCCACCACCACCAGGTCCTCCTCCGGGTGGGGGTCCTCGATCCTCCACGAGGCGAAGACACCGTCCCAGAGAGTCTCGTAGAAGCGCCGGTGCACGTCCACCCGTGGCGTGCTCAGGATGGTGCCCGCCCCGGCGATGACGCGGGCCAGGCCGGCGTCGTCCTGGTTGAGCAGCCAGGCGAGGGCCCGGCGCAGCTCGCCCTCCCGATCGCAGTTGTCGTAGACGTACTCCCGGAACTGGACGACCGCCTGGGCGATGGCGGCCTGGCCGGCGTGGTGCTCGAAGGGAGATGGCTCGCTCGGCAGGACGTGGAGGTCCACGAGGCCGGTCAGGCCGCCGAGCAGCCGGTCCAGGTGGATGTCGTCGAAGCCCAGGATCATGGTGGCCTCAGGGGGTCGGGTGCGCGGTGATGACCTGGTAGACGCCGCTGTCGTCCGGTCGGAGGATCACCTTGTAATTGTCGGCGACCGAGGTGGTGGTCCCGTCCGGGTGGAACATGGTCCCGCCGCCCGGCGAGGGCCCCGTCGAGGTGACCTGGCCCTTGAGATACTGGGCGTGGGTCACCGGATCGTCGAGGATCTCCTGGACCGTGATGCGGCCGCGGTCAATCTCCCGCCAGCCCCGGGCGTTGATGCAGCACCCGTCCGTGCCCCGCAGGGCGGTGACCTGGGCGGCGTCGGTGGTGGAGGTCTTGGCCGCGTTGATGGCGTCCTCCATGGCGTCGACGGTGTTCCACCGGCTGACCGGCTGGTTCATGTTCGCGGCCCGATCGAAGAGGTACTCGTCAGGCAGGTGCGGGCCGTGCTCCGTCATGGCGTGGCCGGCCCGGTCGGCGCCGCCGCCCCGGGGGGAGAAGACCTCGTCGATGCGCTCGACGTCGTCGAGGATCGCGGCCTGCTCTTCGGGCGTCTTGGTGAGGATGGCCTCGAGGATCCGGGGGTCCCGCTTGAAGAGCTCGTGGAGCTGCTCCGGGGCGAGATCGTCGAGGGCGCGGAGACCGTTGTCGGAGAGGCCCTCCAGGAAGGCGATCGCGGCCGGACCGTCGGGGGCACTGTTGAGGATCTGGGTGAGCTTGTCGCCGTTGTTGCCGAGGCGCGTCAGCACCGCCTCCAGGCGGGCACCGTCGTCGGCACACGCGGCCAGGGCCTGCTCCAGCCGAGCCGCGTCGTCGCCGAAGGTGGTGAGGGCCGCCTCGAGCCGGGTCCCGTCGTCGCCGAAGGCGGCCATCGCCCGTCCCAGGCGACCCGCGTCGTCGCCGAAGGCGGTCATCGCGGCCTCCATGCGGGCCACGTCGTCGCCGAAGCCGCCCAGGACCGCGGAGAGCCGGGCGCCGTCGTTGTTGAAGCGGGCCAGCAACGCCTCCAGGCGCGTGGCGTCGTCGCCGAACCCGGCGAGGACGCGCTCCAGGGTGGCGGCGTCGTCGCCGAAGAGTCCGAGGACCCGCTGGAGGCGCGTGGCGTCCCCTCCGAAGTGACCGAGGATCACGTCCAGCCGGGCCGCATCATCACCGAACAGGGCGAGAACCGAACGCATCCGGGCCACGTCGTCACCGAACACACCCAGCATGCGTTCCAGTCGCAGCCCGTCGTCGCCGAACACGACCAGCAGCCGCTCCAGCTCGTCCGCGTTCCCCCCGAGTCGTGCGAGGATGCTCTCCAGTCGGGCCGCGTCGTCGCCGAACGCAGCGAGGAACCGGGTGAGGCGGGCCTCGTCGCCGCCCAGTAGGGCGAGCAGGCGAGCCAGCCGGGCCGCGTCATCGCCCACGAGGCCCAACAGGCGGGCCAGGCGTCCCGCGGCCTTGCCCAGCCAGCCGGCGATCTTAGCGCCGAACAGGATGGTCACGACGTCGAAGATGGCGTGGCCGACCGCGCGACCCCGTTCCTCGTCGGTGGCGCTCGGGTCGGTGAAGACCGTGTACAGCTCGATGATGAGCAGCACCGCCACGATGATGATCAGGATGACAAGGCCGACCACGGCCCACTCGGCGATGAAGGCCCCGATGGCGGCCAGCCCGGCGATGTAGGCCAGCACGGCCCCGGGGCCACCCACGATGAACACGATGACGCCGATGATCACCAGGATGACCACCAGGATCACGGCGAGGATGAACAGGATGATCAGGCCGATGAAGGTGGCGACGATCCGGTCGACGAGTCCCTTGACCACGCCGACGAAGAAGTTCCACGCCCGCGACCACCAGCTCTCGTTGGCGATCTCGTCGGCCTTGGTCGCCATGTCGGAGGCGAGGGTCGCGACGAGCTGATCCTGGGCGGTCAGGGTGGTTTCGACCTTGTCGACCATCATCGCGATGCCGTCACGGAGCTGTTGATCCCAGTCGGCCGTGAGGGTGTCGAGCTGGCCCCTCAGCTCCCCGCCGCAGGTGTCGGCGAGGGCGGTCATCTCCAGGAGCGCGGCGGACTCGATCTCCCCGGTGCGCTGGATGGTGTCGGTCACGATGGTCGACATCGAGGCTTCGAAGTCGCTGACCAGGCCATCCAGGGGGCTGGTGATCTCCGCCACCCGGGAGGCGGCCTCGGAGAGCTGCTGGTCGACGGCTCCGGCGAGGGAGGTGCCCATGGCCGTGACCACCTGGTCGGCTCCCCCCTCGAAGTCCGTGACCATGCCGTCGAGCTCGAGCTCGGCCTCGGCGAGGGCCTCCTCGAGGACCTGCCCCGCGAGGGGCTCGAAGTTCGGTGTGTTCGCGGCCTCGGCCTCGTCGAGCTGACGCAGAGCGTCGTCCCGCATCAGGTCCAGCTGGGCCTCGGCCTGGAGGGCCTGGAGGTCGATCTCCGCGATGGCGCTCTGCTCCCCGCGGTCCAGGGCAGCGCTCGCCTGGCCATGCAGGCCGGCCAGCTCGCCGATGGCGTCGTTCCTGGCGCTCTCGATGGAGCTGACCGCACCGTCGGAGACCTCTCCGATGGCCTGCACCGCGCCGTCCCGCTCCGCCTCGATGCCCTCCACGGCGGCGTCCCGGGCCTCCTCCAGCCGGCCCCGGGCCTCGGTCGCCTGGGTGGCGAACTGCTGGGCCAGCCCCTGGGAGTCCTCCAGCACCTCCGTGGCACAGGTCTCGCCGGCCTCGCGGATGGCGTTCGCGGCCTCGGTGGTCATCTCGTTGAGGGCCCGGGCGATCTCCCCCTGCCGGTCGTGGTCCCGGTACTGGCCGTAGATCCGCGCGTTGTGTCCCCAGGCCGCCGTGATGCGGTCGGCACAGCCCTCCCGGACCCGGGCGGCCTGGGCCGTGCCTGCGTCGAGGGTGGCCTGGGCGTTGGTGGTCGCGGCGGTCTCCAGCCGGGAGATCTGGTCGCTGAAGAAGGACTGGACGGCCGCGAGCTCGGTCTCCGCGCGGCCCCGGACCGACTCGAGGCGGAAGGTCCGGTCGGCCTCGACCTCCTCGAGGGCGGCATCGGCCGCGGCGTTGATCCGCTTTTCGGCGCGGAGGAACTGCGCGTCGATCCGCTCGCGCTCGCTTCCGAACTCGGTGCGGCACCGGGTCCGCTCGGACTCGGCGTTGTCCCGCACCCGCTGCTTGCGGTCCTCGGTGATCTGCACCACCCGCTGGCGCCGCGCTTCGACCACCTCGTGGTAGCTCTGGAGCTGGGCCCCGGTGGAGCCACCCCCCTGGCTCTGGCCGCCACCGCCCTGATCGGGGCCCACGCTCGGGCCATGCCCCTGGCCCCCGCCGGGACCCGATCCGCCGCCCTGGTCCTGGTGCCCGCCCGCCGGGGGGCCGACGTCGGGACCCTGTTCGCCGCCGTCGGGGTTTCCGCCCCGGGCTTCGGGACCGGACTGCGGTGGCCCCTGGTCTCCGCCGGTCCCAGCGTCGCCGTCGGCGGGGGGGGGCATCGCCGGGGCCTCGGTGGCCGGGGCGGCTGGGACCCCTTCGGTCTCGACGGCGTCCACCTCCTCGAGCTGGGCGACGTGGGCCTCGGCGGCAGCGGCCTCCAGCTCGGCGGGCTCTCCGGGGTCGGACACCCGGGGCTCCCCCTCGTCCAGGCGGCCCTCGAGGTGCTGGACCACGTGGGTCAGCTCGTGGAGGAGCAAGCGGTCTCCCGCCGGGGTCCCGGGGGCGAAGCTGCCGGCGGAGAAGAAGACGTGGGTGCCCACGGCGAAGGCCTTGGCGCACACCCCTTCGGAGGCCCTCGCGGCCGCCTCGTCGGTGTGGATCCAGACCTCGGACAGGTCGTGACCGAGGACCTGGCCGTAGCGGGCGGCGTGGTCGGGATCCAGGCGCCGGCCCTGGCTGCGGTCCATCAGCTCGGCGAAGCCCTCGGGGAGCTCCGCCCCGGGCTCCTCGGCCCGGGCCATGGCCGGAGCGGCGAGGGCCTCGGCGCGGCTGAGGGCGGCCGAGGTGCCGACCGGGTCGGCGCCCCCGACGATCGCCCCGTGGTCCAGGGCGACCGACCCCAGGCCCGTCCATCCCGCCGGCTCCCCGGGGATGTCGTCGACCAGGGCCTGCAGGGCCCGGTCCATGGTCGGGTAGGGGGATCGGGAGCCGTGAGAGCGCTCCAGGTCCGGGCTCCAGGCCACGGTGCCGAGCAGCTCGGGCAGCCCGGCGCCGTCGAGTCGATCCCCGATCTCCTCCAGGGCCGGGCCGAGCCGGCTCTCGAGATCGAGGACGTCGTGCACCAGGGCCACGCCGGTCAGCCGGTCCCGGGCGGCGCTGGTCAGGGTCGAGGTCAGCGCCTCCCGGGTGCGGGCCTCCGGCGGCGGGGTGTCGGCGGCGGGCAGTCGCTCCGCCAGCAGGGCCACGAACAACTCCGCCCGGGGTCCGGCCAGAGGAGGCCGGCGCCCGCCACGGCAGCAGGGGCCCGCAGTCGAGCCCCGTGGTGCGGGCCAGGGTGAGCAGCAGGGCGAGGTAGGTCTCCTCGGGTCCAGCGGGCCGATCCGTGGCGCACCGGGTCGCCGCGGCGTTGCCGATCCGCTCCTGGAGCTCGGCCACCAGCCCGGCCTCGCCGCTGCCCGCTCGTACCGCACCAGGGCCCGCGGTCCTGGCGGACCGCCGTCCGTGTTCCTGCCTCTGCCTCTTCTCCGCGCACCCTATCGCGGGCCGGGCGGGGTCGTCGCGTGCACCTGGACCACCTCGGGCACCCGATCCTGGGCGACCGCATCTACGGCC
>CAYFPX010000028.1:48878-52087 GCA_964344945.1 uncultured Enterobacterales bacterium | reverse complement strand
TGTAGGCGTCGCGGATGCCCTGGCGGCCGTAGATGATGCCGCCGGTCGGGAAGTCGGGACCCGGCACGTAGCGCTCCATCAGGGTCTCGGAGTCGATCTCCGGGTCCTCGATGATCGCGACGCAGGCGTCGATCAGCTCGCCCAGGTTGTGGGGCGGGATCTTGGTGGCCATGCCGACCGCGATGCCGTCGGCGCCGTTGGCCAGCAGGTTCGGGAACCGGGCGGGCAGGACGTCGGGCTCGAGCTCGGTGCCGTCGAAGTTCGGCGTGTAGTCGACGGTCTCCTTGTCGATGTCGGCGAGGAGCTCTTCCGCCAGCTTGGTCATCCGGCACTCGGTGTACCGGTAGGCGGCGGCGGGGTCGCCGTCGACGGAGCCGAAATTGCCCTGGCCGTCGACCAGCATGTACCGGAGGTTCCAGGGCTGGGCCATGCGGACCAGGGCGTCGTAGACCGCGGAGTCGCCGTGGGGGTGGTACTTCTTGAGCACCTCGCCCACCACGCCGGCGCACTTGCTGTACTTGCGGTTGTGGAGCAGGCCCTCGCGCTGCATCGCGTAGAGGATGCGGCGGTGGACGGGCTTCAGGCCGTCGCGCACGTCGGGCAGGGCACGCCCGATGATGACGGACATGGAGTAGTCCATGTACGACGTGCGCATCTCGTCCTCGATGTTGATCGGGAGGACGTGGCGGGCGAAGTCTTCGGTGGACATGGTGCTCCGTCGGATCAGCCCGGCTTCCTAACCGGTCGGGGTGTCCCACGAGGGCCCGATCCGGCGTAGCCTGGCGGTGAGTTCTTCGACGGCAGCGAGGCCCAGGAGGTGGCGCACGGAGGCGCTGGAATCCGGGGAGATCTCCACCGGGTGCCTGGGGCGCGGACTGCAGCGACAGCGCCTTCGAATTCGAGCTGTCGGTGCCGGTGATCGTGCCGTAGTCGGACAGCATCCACACAAATTGCTGGCTGGCGACCCCGCCCTGGTGGGTCTAAGTGTGCGCCGCCATGATCTGGACCCTCGTCACGACCCTCGCCCTGGCCGGTCCGCAGCAGGACTATGAGCGCGGTGTGGCCGCGCTGAAGGCCAAGGACGGGCCGGCGGCCGAAGCCGCGCTGGCGACCTGCGTGACCGCGGCGCCCCAGCGGGTGGACTGTCGCTGGGAGCTGGGGTGGAGCCACTGGCTCCAGGGCGAGTGGGACGCGGTGGTGGTGGCCTGGGAGGAGGTCCTGAGGCTCCAGCCGGACCACGCCGAGGCCAAGCGGTACCTGGCCGAAGCCCGGGAGAACGCGGCGCTGCAGGCGAAGGTCCAGGCCAGCCGAGGGGACGTGCCGGCGAAGGTGAAGCCGGCGGCCAGGGGCTCGGCCCTGCGCCTGCGAGCGGTCGGAGACGTGATGCTCGGGACCGACTTCCCCAGGGGCTACCTGCCCCCAGACGACGGCGCCCACCTGCTCGACGACGTGGGCCCCTGGCTGAGCGACGCGGACCTCACCTTCATCAACCTCGAAGGCCCCCTCTGCGACTCCGGCAAGACCACCAAGTGCGGCAGCGGCGGCAACTGCTACGCCTTCCGCTCCCCCACTCGCTATGGCCGCTACCTGGCCGAGGCCGGCGTGGACCTGGCGAGCGTGGCGAACAACCACGCCAACGACTTCGGCGCCGCCTGCATGGCGGAGACCACGGCCACCCTGGACACCCTGGGCATCACCTGGTCCGGCGTGCCGGGCTCCATCGGCTACACCCAGCACGACGGCCTCACGGTGGCGCTCGTGGCCTTCCACACGGCCCCGTCGAGCAACCACCTGAACAACCTCCCGAAGGCCCGCGCCCTGGTCGAGGAGGCCGCGAGCCGCGCCCACGTGGTGGTGGTGAGCTTCCACGGCGGCGCCGAGGGCTCCAAGGCCCTGCACGTGCCCCACGGCAAGGAGACCTTCTACGGGGAGAACCGCGGTCACCTGCGCGAGTTCACCCACGCGATGGTCGACGCCGGCGCGGACCTGGTCCTGGGCCACGGCCCCCACGTGCTGCGGGGCATGGAGGTCTACCAGGGCCGGCTGATCGCCTACAGCCTGGGCAACTTCGCCACCTACGGGCGCTTCAGCCTGTCGGGGCCCCTGGGGATCGGCGCGGTGCTCGAGGTCGAGCTCGACGGCGAGGGCCGCTTCGTGGCCGGCCAGCTCCTGCCCACGAAGCAGGAGGGCAAGGGCGTCCCGGTGATCGATCCAGAGCAGCAGGCCCTGGACCTGGTGCGGACCCTGAGTGGCGAGGACTTCCCGGAGACGGGCATCGTGGTGGCCCGGGACGGCTCTCTGGGGGCTCGATAGATGGTGAACATGCTGCCCCTCAAGATCGTCGGCACGGGGACCTACCTGCCGCCCACGATCGAGACCTCGGCCGACGTCGGCGAGCGCATCGGCCGCAGTGCGAAGTGGATCGAGTCCCGCACCGGCGTGCGGACCCGCCACCGCTCCGAGCTGCCGATGGAGGAGATGGCCGCCATCGCCGCGCGGGAGGCCCTGGGCGACGGCGGCAAGCCGGACCTGATCCTCAACGCCAGCGGTGTGCCGCGGCAGACCGTGCCGGACAGCTCCGTCTACATCCAGCGGGCCCTGGGCTGGGAGGGCATCCCCAGCTTCACGATCCACGCCACCTGCATCTCCTTCGTGGTGGCGCTGCACACCGCCGCCCACTTCCTCCAATTCGGCACCTACAAGCGCATCCTGATCGTGTCGTCGGACCGCGGGACCGTCGGCCGGAATTTCGAGCACCCCGAGTCGGCCTCCCTGCTGGGCGATGCGGCGGCCGCGGTGGTGGTCGAGCTGCCCGGCGACGGCGAGGAGTGCGGGGTCGTGGGCTTCAAGCTCGAGAGCTACCCCAGCGGCGCCGACCTCACGACCATCAAGGGCGGCGGTACCTTCCTGCACCCCAACGACCCGCAGGTCACGCCGGCCGACAACCTCTTCCAGATGCACGGCACCCGGGTCTTCCGCATGGCCCGGAAGATCATGCCGGAGTTCTGCCGCAGCCACTACCGGGACCTGGGGCTGGGGGTCGAGGACTACACCCTCTGCATCCCCCACCAGACCAGCAAGCGCGGGGTCTACGCCTACAAGTTCGCCGACTTCCCCGAGGACAGGATCTTCTCGATGGTCGAGTCCGTGGGCAACACCGTCGGCACGGCGATCCCCCTGGCGCTGGTGACCGCCCACCGGGAGGGCCG
>CAYFPX010000028.1:6520-48868 GCA_964344945.1 uncultured Enterobacterales bacterium | reverse complement strand
CGCATCGGCCGCGGGGACCTGGTCTTCCTGGTCGGGACCGGCGCCGGGCTGAGCTGTGTGGGGCTGACCCTGCGCTGGTAGCGGGAAGGAACACTCAACGGGGGCGAGTCGGGGGTGCCGCACACTCAGAGCCTCCCGGTTGAGGGGTCAGCCGCAGAGGCCGGTGTGAATCGACACTCAATCGGCTCGAGTTGAGGGATGCCGCCCGCTCCGGGCGGGTGTGACGGCCCCACCCCCCAACTCGGACCGCCTGGGTGCGCCGCCCCCCCGGCTCGGACTCTCTGAGTGTCGAAGAGCGGGCGACACCTGTCGCCTCTCCGTCACCCCGAGATCGCTCGATGCGCCCAGGGCCTGGGGACAGCGCCCGGCATCCGCCGTGCAACGGCGCCGCGCATGCCACACCATCACGCCGTCCGCGCCCGCAAGGGGCGCCTCGCCATGAGTTCTCACACCGAGGCCCGCGCCCTCTGGCGCGCCATCCTGCGCCAGGTGCCCGATCCCATCGCCCTGTGCCTCATGCCCGACCACGTGCACCTGCTGCACCACCAGGACGTCACCGGGGCGCTGGGGCTGGCCCTGCGCGGGTATGCGCGCTGGCGGAACCAACGCCTCGGACAGCGCGGCCCCCTGTGGCGCCGCCTGACCCCGCCCGAGCTGGTGAAGGACGGGGTGAAGCTGCGCCGGAGCGAGCGCTACATCCACCTGAATCCCTGCCGAGCGAAGCTGGTCGGGGACCCGCTGGCCTGGCCCTGGTCGACCCACCGGGACCGGGTCGGGCTCGCCTGGCCCTGTGCCGTGCCCACCCGAACCGATCCAGCCGCCTTTCACCGCTACGTGAGCTCCGACCCGACCGTGGCCGTCGACGGCACCCTGCTGCCCTACCGGCTGGACGGCGGAACCGCGGAGCAGGTCTACGCGGCGGTCTCCGCCCTCACCCGCAGCCCCGCCGAGCGCCTCGCCCTGCGCGGCCCGGCCCGCACCCTCTGGATCCAGTCCCTGCGGAACCTCACCAGCCTCACCCAGCCGGCCATCGCGCGGGAGGTCGGCGTGTGCCTCTCCACCGTGCAGCGCCTGCCGCCCCTCTGGACGCCGGAGATCCGTCTGGTCCGCCGCCTGCTCGGCGACCGTCGCTTCCCCGCCCTGGGCGACGGCCCCCTCGCCTGGACCCGCCGCTACTCTCGCAACACAAAGGCGTAGGCGTCGCGCCAGACCCTCGTCGCCTGCACGTCGACCAGCCGCCCGTGGGCCAGCACGATGCGCTCGAAGGGCCAGGCGGCGACCCGGGCGGCGCTGTGCGCCAGGGCGTCGCGGTCTTCGATGCCCAGCTTCCACTCCGTGGGCGGGGTCGGCCGTCCGGCCATGCCCATCAGCTCGAAGAGGAAGCGGGTCATCGGACCGGTCTCGGGCACGTGGCCGACGTTCATGACGGCGTCGCCCACGAGCAGGGAGCGGCTGGGCTCGTGGAACAGCACGATCTCCCGGTGGAAGGGGTGCCCCTCGAGCACCTGGAGGCGCACGATGTCGCGGTCCCAGGGCAGCTCGGCGTCGTCGCTGAGGGTGCCGGCCCAGGCGATGTCGGGGCGGCGCTCGGCCAGGCCCGGGGCGGCCCAGGCCTCCGCCCGGGAGAAGGCGGCGAGCCAGTCGCCCACGAAGAGGTGGTGCAGGGCACTCGGGGAGACGATCCAGCGCACCCGGCCCAGGGCGCGGACCTTGGCGACCTCGCTCTCCGCCAGCTTCACCGGCGAGTAGACCAGGAGGTCCTCCCCCACCCGGACCACCGCCATCCGGGCCCCGGTCTGGACCCCGTGGAACATCAGCGGCACCTGGGCGACCCAGAGCTGGTCCTCGACCACCTCGACCAGGCCGCTCACCGCGTAGAACGGGAAGAAGGCGCCGAGCTTGTCGGACTGGCAGAAGGGTCGGGTCGGCGGAGGCACGGTCGCGTCGACCGCTGCCGCCCCCAAGGTGGCGGCAAGGGCCACGCCGGCCCCCAGGGCGAGGCCGACCATGCCGACCACCGGCCAGGGAACCAGCCACGCCCACAGCCCACCGAACGCCAGGGGCATGCCGATCAGCCCCACCCAGCTGCCCCAGACCGAGTGGTAGCGGGACAGCCGGGAGCGGCCCTTGGGCCGCCCGGTCAGCAGGCGCTTGAGGCCCGCCCCGGCGATCTGGTGCCACAGGCCCGCGTAGAGCTCGTCGAGCTCGGAGGCGGTGGCCGGTTCGACGGGGTCGCTCACCCGCGAACCCTACCCGGTGCGACCGCTCTTCCGGCCGGTGCGGAGCTTGTTCCGGACCTCGCGCTTCACCCGGGCCGCCAGCACCGGGTCGTGCGCCACCAGGAAGGCCTCTACCGCCGCCCGGTCGAAGGTCCCCCACTCCCGCAGGGCCCAGCTCAGGCCCTTCACGACCATGTCGTCCGGGTCCGCCACCAGGCGCTCGCACACCGCCCGGGTGCGCGGCGTGTCTCCGGTGCCCCCACAGCTCTTCTTGTTCAGCGCCATCGCACACACCAGCGCCAGCCGCCGCCACCAGCGATCCGGGTCGTCGACCCAGGCGTGCACGGCGTCGTCGGACAGCTGGCCCCGCACCCAGGCCGGCCCCGCCAGCTGGCTGCCCAGCTGGTCCACGGAGGCCCAGTTGTCCAGACCGGTCCCCAGCTGCTCCAGGACCTCGCGATCGAGCAGCGCCCGCGCCATCCGGTGCTTCGCCACCAGCTCGATCCCGATGGCGCGCCCCTCGAAGAGCCCGGTCTGGACACAGCGGTGGGCAAAGGCCAGCACGTCCTCCCCCGACCAGCCCCGCAGCTCGGCGCTCAGGCGCTTGCGCTCCGCCCGCCACTGGGGCGTCGGCACGCCCAGGATGCGGTCGGCGGTCGGGTGGTACCCGGCGGTGAAGGCCGCCCGCTCGGGCACCGCCTGGGCCCTCAAGGCCTCGATCAGCTGCTGGATCCGAACTTGCATCGTCTCTCCTCGGAGACACGTGGCGCCTCGCCGTGTGTATACGATCGCTAACATTCGGGAGTCCACATGTCCGACGTGACCGCCCTCCCCCCAGCCCTGCAGCGCGTCGCCGCCTACGACCCCGGGCTGGCCGAGGAGCTCGACCGGTCCATCGCCCGGCTGAGCCGAGCCGCCGAGGCCCTGGTCTGGGCCGAGGAGCGCCTGCCGGAGCTGCTGGCCGCGCCCAGCACGGCGGCGCGCCTGGAGGTCCTGGTCGCCGCCGCCCGGGAGCTCACCGACGTGCCCGAGGCCTGGGCCGCCACCTGGACCGGCCAGCTCGACGGCGGCCAGGTCAGCATCTCCGCCGTCGCAGGCGACGGCAGCAAGGTGCCCGGGCCCGACGAGCTCTCCCAGACCATCCTGGCCGAGGTGGTCGCAGCGGGCCGCCCCACCTGGAGCGACGACGCGCTGGCGGACGCGCGCTTCGCCGCCGCCCAGTCCGTCCAGGCCTACGGGCTGCGCTCCGTGGGCTGCCTGCCCATCGGCGCACAAGGGGCGCTCTACCTGATGGACCCGGACCTGCCCGGCCGCTTCGACCCGGTCTCCCGGGCCCGGCTGGGTGCCCTCGCACGGCTCGTGTCGCGCTTCCAGGACAGCCCGACCCGCCCCCCGGAGCCGGTCGCGGCCCTGCCTGGCCTCATCGGCGACACCCCGCAGATGCAGGAGCTGGCCCGCACCGTGCGGGCCTTCGCCCCCCTGCCCTGGCCGGCCCTGGTCCTGGGAGAGACCGGCACCGGCAAGGAGGTGGTGGCCCGCACCCTGCACGAGTTGTCTCCGATTGGAGACGGTCCGTTCGTGCCCGTGAACTGCGGCGCCATCCCTGCGGAGCTCGCCGAGAGCACGCTCTTCGGCCACGAGCGGGGGTCCTTCACCGGCGCCGACCGCCGGCGGGAGGG
Source organism: uncultured Enterobacterales bacterium (assembly GCA_964344945.1). Lineage (GTDB taxonomy): Bacteria > Myxococcota_A > UBA796 > UBA796 > CAJQPC01 > CAYFPX01. The sequence goes on along the minus strand of CAYFPX010000028.1, from coordinate 44,970 downwards.
CCTGGTGTCCCGGGCCACCGGCGGCACCCTGTTCCTCGACGAGGTGGGCGAGCTGCCTGCCCCGCTCCAGGTGAAGCTGCTGCGCCTGCTCCAGGAGGGCACCTACGAGCGGGTCGGCGGGGATCGGGTCCAGCGGTTCCAGGGCCGCATCGTCGCCGCCACCCACCGCCCCCTCGACACCGACCGCGGCGGCTTCCGCGACGACCTCTACTACCGACTCGCCGCCTGCGTGATCCGCACCCCGCCCCTGCGGGAGCGGCGCCAGGACATCCCGACCCTGGCGGCCCACCTGCTGGCCCGGGACCTGGCGGCCTGGCCCCAGCTGAGCCAGGACCTGACGCTCGATCCGAGCTGCGAGGGGTGGCTGATCGGCCAGGACTGGCCCGGCAACGTGCGGGAGCTGGAGAACGCCATCCGCGGCGCCCTGGGCCGGGCCGTGGCTGACAAGGCCGACCGGATCCGACCGGAGCACCTCCAGGAGGGCGGGCGCTCTGCAGCCGGCGGCCCCGCCGGCGAGACCTGGGACCTCCAGGCCGCCACCGACGCCTTCCAGAAGGACATGGTCAGCCGCGCCCTCGCGGCCTGCGACGACAACCGCACCCGGGCCGCCGAGCGCCTCGGCGTGAGTCGCCCGTGGCTCTACAAGCTGCTCGCTCGCTGGGAGGACGTCGGGTGAACGACTTCGAGGCCCTGCTCGAGCGCATGGTGCCCGGCGCCGGCCGGGACACGACCTCGCCCTCCCCGCCGTTCCCGCCTGGCCTGGGCCTGCAGCCCAAGGGGGTGCTGGGCCAGGGCGGCACCGGCTGGGTCTTCCGGGCCCACGACCCGCTGCTGGGGCGCGACGTCGCCGTGAAGCTGGCCAGGCCCGACGGCGGCGAGGCGGCGCGGGAGGCCCTGCTCGCCGAAGCCCGCACCACCTCCCGCCTCCAGCACCCGGCGGTCCTGCCGGTGCACCGGGTCGTGGACTGCGACGGAACCCTGTGCGTGCTCTACCAGCTGGCCCCGCGCACGAACCTGGAGGACGTGCTCCACGGCAGCCTCAGGCACCTGCTCGCGGGGGTCGCGCCCCAGGACCGCATCGCCATCGCCCACGAAGCCGCCGGCGCGGTGGTGCGGGCACACGCCCTGGACGTCATCCACGGCGACCTGCACCCGGGCAACGTGGTGCTGGGCCCGGCGATCGAGCCCTACATCCTGGACTGGGGCGGGGTCGGCCGGACCGAGGGCGAGTTCTCGGGACACCCGGGCTACGCCGCCCCGGAGCGCCTGCGCGGCGGCCCGCCGACGCCGGCCAGCGACGTCTACGCCATGGCGGTCCTGACCTGGGAGCTGGCGACGGGCACGCGGCTCAGGGCCCGGCACCCCGACGAGGACCTGGGCGCGTTCATCGCCCGCTGGCGAGAGGGACGCACGACCCTGCCCCCGGCGAACCTGCACCCGGCCCTGGGAGAGGTGATCGCCGCAGGCCTCGCTCCGGACCCCTCCCAGCGACCCGACGCCGCAGGCTTCGTCGCCAGCGTGCACCTCTACCTGACGGGCCAGGCGGACCTGCACGCCCGCCAGCAGGCGGCCGCGCAGCTGCTCGCCGCCGGCCGGGACGCCCTGGAGGACCACCGGGAGCTGCACGTGCGCATCGAGGCCGAGCAGAAGGTCGCCGCGGTCCAGCGGGCCAAGGTGCCGGAGCACGCCCCGGTGCCCCAGAAGCGCTCGCTGTGGGAGGCCGAGGACCGTGTCGCGGCCTTGTTCGTCGAGCAGGAGACGACCTGGGTCGGCGCGGTCGAGGCCGCCTTCCACGGCTGGACCCTGAACCCCGACGAGCCCGACGCCCGCGCCCTGCTCGCGGACCTCTGGTGGACGCGCTTCCTGCAGATCGAGGGAGGAGGGGGCCCGAGCGAGGTCGCCACCGCCCTGGATCGGCTCAGGACCTTCGACGATGGCCGCTACGCCCGAGCGCTCTCCACCCCCGCCACGGTCTCGCTGGAGGCCGACGCCGAGGGCGCCACGGTGACCGTGTACCGGCTGGTGGAGCAGGACCGGGTCCTGGTCCCCGAAGCGGTCGACACCGCGCCCCTGCCCTGGTCCCGCCGCGAGCTCGGGCCCGGCTCCTGGGTCCTGCGCGTCGAGGCCCCGGACCGGGAGCCCGTGACCTACCCGGTGGCCCTGCGGCGCCGGGAACACCACCGCGGCCGGGTGGCCCTGCACGACCCGGGGAGCTGCGGCGACGGCTTCGTGCGCGTCACCGCCGGGCCCTTCCGCATGGGCGCGGCACCGCTCACCCGCCAGACCGCCTGGCGCCCAGGAGGCCGCGGCCCGCTCAGGACCTTCCACACCGGCGGCGACCCCCTCGCCCGGAACCCCGTGGAGAGCTGCGTGCCGACCCTGAGGGACTTCTGGATCGGCCGGACCTGCGTGCAGTCCGCCGACTACCTCGCCTTCCTCAACGCGCAGCCTCCGGCCGAAGCGGCCCGACACGTGCCCGGCGAGGCCGGTCTCTACGAGGAGTACCGCCCCTACTGGGACCTGCGGGACGGCACCTGGCGGCTGCCCGAGGACTGGGACCCGGAGTGGCCCGTCGTGGCGGTCTCCCTGGAGGACGCCCAGACCTACGCCGCCTGGCTCTCCGAGCGCAGCGGACGCGCCCTGCGGCTGCCCACCGAGGAGGAGTGGGAGAAGGCCGCCCGAGGGGTCGACGCCCGGGCCTTCCCCTGGGGCCGCGCCTTCGACCCGACCTTTGCCCACATGCGCCAGTCCCAGCCCGGAGCCCCCAAGCCCGCGGCGGTCGGGACCTACCCCGTCGACCGCTCCGTCTGGGGCGCCCAGGACCTGGCCGGCGGGGTGCGGGAGTGGACCACCAGCCCCTACGACCACGCCCAGGTCGTGGTGCGCGGCGGCTCCTGGGCCGACGACCCCGACGAGCTGCGCTGCGCAGGCCGGCGGGGGCTGGTGCCGACGGCCCGGAGCTCGGAGGTGGGGTTCCGACTGGTGTCGGAGAGGCCCACCGGAGGGCGCTGAGGTCCCCGGCCGTCGCTCCCCGGAGACGGCCGGGCCACCACTGTAAGCGATCGGAGACAGGTGGTCGCCCCAACCACCTGGAATTCCGTCGTTCTACCCCTGGCACAGCCCTTGAACTCCCCTCGGGCGGCACTCACGCCACCCCCCTGGAGTCCAAGCATGTTCGCACTCGCTTCCTTCATCCTGACCGCCGCCGCCCACGCCCAAGAGCCCGCCTCCGACGACAGGGCCGAGGCCCCTCCAGCCGCCGAGACCCAGACCGCCACCGGCGCCCGCCTCGAGCGCATCTCCAGCGGCCTCCCGCTGCCCAAGGTCGGCGTCACCCACGGCTTCCGCATCGGCTACAGCTTCGTGAAGCTCGACGGCACCGACGAGGACCCCCTGGAGAGTCCCCACCTCTTCACCGTCGGCTACGAGGTGCAGCAGCGCATCCTCGGCGGCGGCTGGCTCAACGTCCTGATCGTCGAGAACGTGATGATCTCGGGCATCAACCAGTCCAAGTTCATCCCCACCGGCAACGTGCTCCTGGGGTTCGAATTCGCCGAGCAGCTCCAGGTCGGCGCCGGCATGAACTTCTCCCCGCTCTCCGAGCCCGAGGAGATGGTCCACATGGTCATGGGCGTCGGCTACACCCCCCAGGTCGGCAGCTTCAACGTGCCCCTGCACGCGAGCTTCATCCCCGACGTCGATGGCAACTGGCGCGCCCAGCTGACCACCGGCGTGAACTGGTAGTCCCGTGCTGCTGCTCGCCGGCCTGACCGCCCTCTCCACGCCCGCGGCGGCCTCCGAGCCGCCCCCGGAGCGGCGGGTCCAGGTCGACCTGCGCAAGGGCGTCCGGCTCGGCTACGGCTATGTCCGGCTCAGCGAAGACGACCCGCTGCGCAGCCCCCACGTCTCGGTCTTCGGCTTCGAGGTCCAGCAGCGGTTCCGTGGCGGGGCCTGGCTCGACTTCATCACCGTGGAGAACCTGAGCGTCACCGGCATCGAGCAGGGCCTGTTCCGGCCCTCGCTGAACCTGCTGGTGGGCTTCGAGCTGTCCCAGCGCTGGCAGCTCGGAGCCGGGGCCCACGTCCAGCCCACGGAGAGCGACGCTGACGCGCTGCGCCTCCAGCTCGTGGTGGGCGGCACCGTGCCCGCCGGGGACCTGGAGGTCCCGCTCCACGTGGGCTTCATCCCCGACCCCGACGGGCGCTGGCGAGCCACGCTCACCACCGGGGTCTTCTTCTGAGGAGAGGCTCTCGCCGCTGCAACCCGGACTCCCGTGGCGGCGGGAGCCCTCCTCCTTCAGGACGACGGCGCCCACCCGATGTCGAAGCGCTCGGCGAGGGACGCGAGGGTGCCGTCCCGTGTCCAGAGCCGCACACCGCGCGTCATCGCTGCGAACAGCAGCTGTGCGTCGACCCAGCCGATCCCCCGAAGGCGCGAGAGCCGGATGAAGTCGGTCAAGGGCTCGTCTGCGGCGGTGGGCACACGGGGCAGCCGGGAGAGAGCCTTCACCACGGCCGGATCCACTCCAGGACCCAAGGCCAGCTCGCCGAGGACCCAGCTGTGCGTCGCGACCTGCCGAGCCGTGAGCAGGTCCGCCAGGTCCGAGTCGGCACTGCGGAAGTGATGAGACCAGACGTTGGTGTCGACCAGGATCACCCGGACCGTCGCTCGGGTGCCCGGGCATCGGGCATGGTGCCCCCAGCCCGGATCAGCTCCTCGATAGCGCGCTCCCGGAGGAGCGCTCGCAGGGCCTCCTCCACCAGGGCGCGCTTGGTGGGCGCGTTCACGGCCTCCTGGGCCTGGCGGAAGAGCTCGTCGTCGATCTCGAGGGTTGTGCGCATGATGCGCAAATCATAGCATTCTCTATGCCTTCCGCACAGGACTCCCCGTCAGCGTGTAGAGCGCCGGCACCAGCGACACGCTCGCCAGCAGACAGGTCGGCAGCCCGATCAGCATGACCTTGGCCATGCCCTCCATGCCCGGGTGGTCGGCGAAGAGCAGCACGGAGAAGCTGGCGCAGGTGGTCAGGGTGGTCATGGTGATCGCCTGGCCCACCGAAGCCGCCGCGGCCGCGGCCGACGCGCTCGCGTCCTCCAGGATCCGGTGCACCACGTGGATGCCGTCGTCGACCCCCAGGCCAACGATCAGCGGCACCACGGTGATGGTCAGCGCGTTGAAGGGGTCCCCCAGCCAGCACAGCACCCCGAAGGTCACCGCCGTGCCCGCCAGCGCCGGGATCATCGCGAGCACGATCCAGCGGGGCCGCCGCAGGTCGACGATCAGCACGAAGGCGACGAAGGCCACGACCCCCACCAGGGTCGGCACCACCCAGGGGTGGTCGATGGCGGTCATGATCTCCAGCAGCGCCCCGAACCCCGCCGCCTCCGGATCGATCCGCTCCGCCGCCCCGCGCTCGGCCCGGGCCACGAGCCCGTCCAGGGAGGCCTCCACCGGGTAGGCGTAGACCAGCAGCCGGCCCACGTCGGTGACGAAGAGATCCGCGAGGGCTGCCGGCAGGTCGTCGAGCTCCGGGGGGCCGTCGGTCCGGGCCTGCTCCAAGGCGTCGAGCAGGCCGATCGCCCCCAAGAGCTCGGTCCGCCGCACGAAGGCGATGGGCACCAGGGCGCTCAGGCTCGCCCGCCGCACCCGGAGGTCCTCGGCCGCGGCCTCCAGCGCCGCGTGGCGCTCGGCCCGATCGGCCAGCAGCACCGAGCCCGCGCTGATCACCGTGTCGAAGGCGGGCTCGGCCTCGTACCCGGCGGTCAGCTCCCGGGCCGTCGCCAGGTCGTCGGTGACCGAGATCCAGGGGCTGGTGTTGATGCCGTAGAGGTCCTGGAGCCGGTACATCGCGTCCAGCGCCGGCACCTGGCGGTTGAAGATCTTCGCCAGGTCGGTCTCGAAGGCCATGCGCGGCGCCCCGGCGAGGGCCGCCCCGACGCACAGCAGCGCCAGGCCCACGTGCAGGAGCGGTTGGCGGACCGCGTGGGCCGCCAGGGCGTGCAGGCCCGGCACTCGCAGCGGCCGGGCCGGCGGTGGCGCCCCGGACTCCCGCCGGTCCAGGAAGGCCCACACCGCAGGCAGCAGGGTGAGCATCAGCACCAGGCAGCTCAGCAGGCCGATGGCCCCGGAGGCGCCGAGGTGCCGCATGCCCGGGTCCGGCGCCAGCGCACAGATCGCGAAGGCCCCGCCGGTGGTCACGCCCCCAGCCACGACCCCGCGTCCCGTGCCCTTCCAGGTCACCCGCAGCGCCTCCTCGAAGGGGGCGCCCGCGGCCCGCTCCTCCCGCAGCCGGACCATCAGGTGCAGGCCGAAGTCCACGCCGAGGCCGAAGACCATGATGCCGAAGAAGGACTCCATGATCGTGATGAGCCCGAGCAGCTCGCCGACCAGCCCCAGGGTGAAGCCCAGGCTCAGCATCATCGGCAGGGCCAGGCTCAGGAGCCACCCAGGCCGGCGCTCCACCCGGGTCAGCAGGAGCAGGACGAAGAGCAGGCTGAACGGGGTGAGCCACTGGATGCGCCCCAGGGTCCGGACCTGGTCCTGGGCCGCGATGGCCGAGATGCCGGCGATGGTGCCCGTGACCCCGGTGCCCTCCAGGGCGGCGTCCAGCGCGGCCTCGGTGTCGAAGTAGGCGGGGTCCCCCAGGTCGATGGCCATGGGGTCCTCGGCCATCTGCACCATCAGGACCCGGGTGCCCTCCTGCATCGTGGCCCGGTCGGTGACCTCGGCCTGGAGGGCCTGGAGCCCCTCGGCGAGCACCTTGGCGTTGTCCCGGTCGGACGGGTCGGTGGCGAAGCCGAGCCAGGCGTCGAAGAGCGCGCGGTCCACCAGGTAGGGGGCTCGGGCCTCCAGCCAGGCGGTGGGGAGCTGGTCGGTGACCCCGTCGATGGCGTCCAGGGCCTCCAGCGCCGGGGCCACCCGCGCCACCGCGTCGTCCAGGGCCTCCTCGGGGCCTTCCAGCAGCACCGGGCTGCGTCCGCCGAAGTTCACCTGCTCGGCGAGCCCCTCGTACCGAGCCATCAGGGGGTGGTCCCGGGGCACGATGCCCGTGAAGGCCAGGTCCACTGGGTGGTTCAGGGCGTTGAGCCCCATGAGGATGGTCGGGACCAGCACGAGCAGCGCGACCCGCCGCGGGTGGGCCACGACCAGCCCGGCGAGGGCCTCGAGCAGACGCTTGAGCAGACCGCCCTCCAGGGTGGACGGGCGCATCATAGGGGACTGGGCCCGCCGGAACCTCGATCCCACCTGGTGCACAGGTCCCACCGAACGGGGAGGCCCCCGGGCGCGGGAGCCCCTGAGGTACGCTGCTCCCATGGGCGAACACGGGCTGAGGACCCTCACGGGGGGGGTGCTCGCTGGGGCACTGGTCGCGTGCAGCGGCGGCACGGTGACCAGCGACGCCGGCACCTCCGTCACCACCGACTCGGCGACGGGCACCACGGACTCCGCGGACTCCGGTGGAACCACCGAGACCGTGCCCGGCGTCGAGGACCCCGAGCTCTTCCTGACCTTCGACCCGCCCGGCGGGACCTTCACCGAGCCCTTCCCGGTGACCCTGTCCTCTCTCGACGACGCCGTGATCACCTACACCACCGACGGCACGGTGCCCGAGCCCGGGGTCGACGCGGTCGCCACAGGGCCGATCCTCATCACCACCACCACCACCGTGCGGGCCGTGGCCGTGAAGGGCGACGAAGCCACCGAGATCACCAGCCGCAGCTACGTGCAGCTGGACGGCAGCGTGGCGGACTTCACCAGCGACCTGCCCCTGGTGGTGCTGCACTCCTTCGAGGCGGCCCCCACCTACAAGACCGAGGACCGTACGCCCTTCACGGTCAACGTCCTGGAGCCCGGGGGCGACGGCCGCACGTCCATCGCCGGCGACGCCACCGTGAGCCTGCGGGGCGGCCTGAAGGTCCGCGGCAGCTCCACCAACGGTCAGCCCAAGGCCCACTACAGCCTGGAGCTCTGGGGCAACGGCGTCGACGACGACTACGACGCCGAGGTCCTGGGCATGCCGCCGGAGTCCGACTGGGTCCTGCACGCGCCGCTGTACTTCGACCGGGCGCTCATCCGGAACGCGCTGATCTACAGCCTGAGCAACGACGTGGGGCAGTACGCGCCCCGCACGCGGTTCGTCGAGCTCTACGTGACCGACCACGGCCAGGCCGTGACCTCTGGCGACTACGTGGGCGTGTACGTCTTCATGGAGCGCCTCAAGCGCAACGAGGCCCGGATCGACATCGCCCGCCTCGAGCCCGAGCACGTCGCCGAGCCCGAGGTCTCCGGCGGGTACATCTTCAAGCGGGACCGGACCGGCAGCGGCGAGTACGGCTTCACCGCCGGCACCGCGGGGGGCGCCTTCTCCTTCGCCCAGAACCTCGTCTGGGTGGACCCCGGCGAGGACGAGGTCGTCTCCCAGCAGGAGGACTGGCTCACCCGGTACATCGACGACTTCGCCGTGGCCCTGGCGGCCTCGGACTACACCCACCCGGCCCACGGCGAGCACTACACCCACTGGATGGACCTGGACAGCTGGATCGAGCACCACATCCTCAACCTGCTGACCATGAACCCCGACGCCCTGCGGCTCAGTGGCTACCTGTACAAGGACCGGGAGGGCCCGCTGGTCGCCGGGCCGATCTGGGACTTCGACCGCACCATGGGCTGCGCGTCGGACAACCGGGCCCTGGACCCCCACTACTGGGACGCCAGCTACTACACGTCGGACACCACCTACATGTTCGAGCACGGGTGGTACCGGGGACTGTTCGACGACCCGGAGTTCGCCGCCGCCTACTGGGACCGCTGGCGAGAGCTGCTCGGCGCCGAGCTCAGCCTGGAGGACATCCTGGGCACGGTCGACGAGATGGCCGCCGAGCTGCAGGAAGCCGCGCCCCGGAACTTCGACAAGTGGACCGACTACCCGCCGCGCGGGGACGGGACGTGGGAGTACGAGATCGAGTTCCTGAAGGAGTGGCTGACGGAGCGGCACGAGTGGATCTCGGCGTGTCTGGAGCGGCCGGATCCGGAGGGGTGCGCGGGCTAGGGTCCCAACCAAGGCGTAGCCGCCCCGAACTGCCGCTCGGCCGAGCGTAGTCGCTCTCAACTGCCGCTCTGGCGGGGGGGGACCCTCATCTTGGGCGCCCCAAGGCCCCTGCCGCGCGTCAACAGGCCCATCGCGGCCCTCAACCACCCCTCAGGCGGCAGTTGAGGACGACTACGCTTCGCAACGCGGCAGTTCGGGCCGACTACAACCCCGCGTCAGGGGGGCGCGACCTCCCCTGGAACGCCCAGTCGAACCCATAGACGTAGCCGGGCTGGTGCTCGTCGGTGTTGCCGGGCGCACCCACCCAGAGGGCAGCTCCCGTCTCCCGTTCCGAGACGGCCATGCTGTGCCCGAAGACCTCACCGCCTTCGCCATGGACGAGCGTGATGGCCACCTCATCGAGGGCCGCCGTGCCCGCGATTCCCCCTCCAGGGAGGGCGAAGACGCGCCCCCCGTCACCGTCACCGGTGGCCGAGATGAGGAGCTCCTCGCCCGCGTCGCCCACCACGTCTCCGATCGGGTGGAACGAGACGATGCCGGCCACGTCCAGGAGCTGTGCGTCGGCCTGTGTGGCGGCGTTGCCCGAGGCCAGGGTGGCGCCCGAGAAGATGTGGAGGGTGTCCGTGGCCGCTGAGAGAGCCAGCAGGTCGAGGGCGCCGTCGCCGTCGAGGTCCGCGCTCCCCAGGTGAGCCCCGAAGACCTCGGCGTCCTCCCCGTCCAGGACGACGTCGGCGTCGTCCCTCAGGTGGTAGGTCCCACGCATCGGCCCCGCGACGATCGAGACCATCCCGTTGTAGCCGTTGGCGCCGTAGCCCCCGAGAGCCACTGCGGGCAGGCCATCCCCGAAGACCCCCTCCAGATCGGCGAGGGCGTAGAGCTCCATACCCTCGCCAGTGGGCCCTTCGAAGGTGGCCCCGGCATCCGAGAGGTCGTAGGTGCCCGCGTGAGGCCCCTCGTAGAGGAAGGCCGAGCTGTCGTAGCCCCGGTGTCCCGCCGCGGTCACGAGCAGGTCGGGCTCAGTGTCCGTCGTCAGGTGTGCCACCAGCAGGCCGCCGCCGAAGGCATCGCTGTTGCTGGTCCCACGCATGACGGCCGTGGCGACGTCGACCAGGTGGGCGTCCTCGGACTGGGGCAGGTCCACGACGTAGACCGCGCCGTCTGTCGGGGGCCCGGTCGTCCAGTCCGCGGACTTGCCCCCCACGGCGAAGCGCGAGTCGGACAGGCTCACGAGGGCGTGGCCCACCCCCATGTTGTACTCGCCCTCCAGGACCACCGCCTCGTCGACCCGACCCGACTGCTGGGTCAAGGCGTCCATCACCCACACGTGACCGGGGACCTCCCGGTCACTTCCGCAGTAGGACGCGCTCAACAGCGTGGTCCCGGCCACGGCCACGGTCCGCCCGAGACAGGTGTCGTCGTCCTGTTCCAGCACCACGCTCGCATCCGTCCAGGGGAGCGTGTCGACGACCCCGTCACAGTCGTTGTCCGCCGCGTCCAGGACCTCGACGGCGTCGGGGTGTGCTGCGGCACTCGAGTCGTCGCAGTCGAGGGAGTTGTTCACGGCGCCGACCGACGGCGTGCACTCGGCGACCGGTTCGTCCGGATCTCCGAAGCCATCGCCGTCGCGGTCCAGCCAGGCTTCGTCGTCGACGAGCCCCTCGTCCACGACATCGTCACAGTCGTCGTCGACGTCGTTGCACCGCTCCTCGGCCCCCGGGACCCGCCCGGCGTCCTGGTCGTCGCAGTCCTCCTGGGTCGCGTAGGCGCCTTCCGGGAGCTCACACGCCTGGACCGGGGTGCCCGCTGCACCGTCGCCGTCCAGGTCGAGGTAGAAGGTCCGGGTGTCCACGGCATCGAGCGCGTCGATCCGGCCGTCGCAGTCGTTGTCGACGCCGTCGCCGCAGAGCTCGTCCGCGTGGGGGTGGACGTCGACGTCCTCGTCGTTGCAGTCGCCGTCGGCCGGCGAGAAGCCATCGCCGTCGACGTCGTTCGTGCCCACGAGACACGCACAGAGCCACCAGATCATGCGCCACAGCCTCCTGCTCGGAGCCTAACTCTCACCACGTGGCGTAGAAGTCGTCCCAGTAGGCGTAGAGGTCCTTGTCGCTCAGGTTGAAGCCATGCAGCTCAGGACAGGTCTCGCTGAGGTCATCGGACCCGCAGTCCCCGCCGATGCAGGCCTCGATGGTGTTGCCTTCGAGGTCCACGGTCAGCTCGACCTTGACCCACCCGAGCTCGCGGTTTCGAAATGCGGCCCCATCGACGCCGAGGGACCAGCCCTCGCTGACCGTGAGCCGAGCCCCCTCGCAGGTGGCGTCGCGATCGCGGAAGATGACCGTGGCGGTCCCAGTACCTCCGGTGGAGTCGTGGAACCAGAAGTCGAGGGTGACGATCCCCTGCCAGGCCTCGTCGGTGAACACCCCGACTTCCTGCGCACCGCCGTCGGTCTTCATCGACAGGCAGGGTGAGCCGCCCTCGGCGCACGAGTTGTGCTCGTGGTCCGTGAGCCGCGCGACGCACTCTGCGGCGAAGGCCTCCTCGCACAGCCAACCCGGGCGCTCAGCCACAGGGTCGTCCACCGCACCGTCGTCGAAGGAGTCATCCACCAGGACGAGGACCCCGTCGCAATTCTCGTCCACGGTGTTGCCCGGGTCCTCCGGAGCACCCGGGTTCACGGTGGCGTCGTCGTCGTCGCAGTCGTCGCCGTTGTCGACGGAGCCGTCCTCGACGCGACAGCCGGAGACCGGTGCGTTGGGTTCACCGTAGCTGTCGCCGTCCTGGTCGAGCCAGCCATCCCGGTCGGTCAGGCCCTCGTCGGGCTGATCGTCGCAGTCGTCGTCCAGGTCGTTGCAGAGCTCGGCGGCGTCGGGGTGGCGCCCGGCGTTGCCGTCGTCGCAGTCGGTGGCGACCTCGACTGCCCCCTCGGGCGCCTCGCAGGCCCACACCTCGGTCCCGGCGGCACCGTCCCCGTCCAGGTCCAGGTAGTAGACCGCCGCGTCGACAGCGTCGGCGCCGTTGGGGGTGCCGTCGCAGTCCTCGTCGCGCTGATCGGTGTCGCAGACCTCGTCGGCCCCGGGGTTCACCTCGGCGCGGGTGTCGTCGCAGTCACCGTCGGCCGGCGACCAGCCGTCGCCGTCCTCGTCGGCCGTGCCCAGGACACAGGCCAGGACCCACCACAGCACCACCGTGCGACCTCCCTCTCCCGCGCCGGCGCAGTGTCTCACAGCGCCGTCAGTCGGCACATCCGTTATCGTGCCGACGTCTGGAGGCAGCCCCGTGGAGTCCCTGCAGCACGGCCGCTACGAGCTGCGCGACGTCCTGGGTCGCGGGGGCATGGCCACGGTCTACCGATCCTGGGACACCCGCCTCCAGGTGGACCGCGCCGTCAAGATCCTGGCGGACAACCTGGCCAGTCGCCCCAAGCTGCGAGACCGCTTCGAGTCCGAGGCCCGCACCATGGCCCGCCTCCACCACCCGAACCTGGTGACGGTGATGGACGTCGGCCAGGAGGGCGACCGCTTCTACATGGTGATGGAGCTGGTCGACGGCGGCTCGCTCCAGGATCGGATCAAGCGGACCGGCGCCCTGAGCCCCCGCCAGGCCAGCGACGTGATGCAGGGGGTGCTCAGCGCCCTGTACCTGGCCCACAACAAGGGTGTGGTGCACCGGGACATCAAGCCCCACAACGTGCTGCTGACGGCCGAGGGCGTGCCCAAGCTCACCGACTTCGGCATCGCCCAGATCCACTCCGCGAACACCATGACCCGGACCGGCGCCGTCATGGGCACCCTGGCCTACATGGCGCCTGAGCAGCAGCTCAACGCCAAGGGGGTCGACGCCCGGGCGGACATCTACGCCGCCGGGGCCACCCTGTGCGCCATCGCCCGCGGGGGCGAGCCCACCGAGACCCTGTACGTCGCCGAGGCCCACGCCAAGGCCTTCGCCGGGCTGCCCGAGCCCTTGATCGACGTGATCAAGCGGGCCTGCCGCTACTCCCCCGACGACCGCTTCGGCACCGCCGAGGAGATGCGCTCCGCCCTGGCCGCAGCCCATGCCGAGCTGCCGGAAGACGTCGACGTCACCCCGCTGGGGGCGCCGATCCCGCGCCTCGAGGAAGGGGTCTGGAGCCGCACCCTCCAGCCCCCCCCACCGACCTCGGAGGACAGCGGTCCTTCGAAGACCTGGTCCGGCGAGGGCATGTTCGTCGAGCGTCAGACCCCGAGGAGCGCCGCCGGGCGGGGCAACACCCCGCCACCACCACCGATCCCGGCCGGGCGCAGCAGGGAGACCATCTCCTTCGGAGACCTGGACGAGCTGTCAGAGGCGGCCCCGCAGCCCCAAGCCTCGCTGCCGGAGTCGCCCCCAGCGGGTGAAGCCACGGCCTTCGAGCAGGAACAAGCCCTGCAGAAGCGCAAGGGCGCGTGGGTCTTCGGGGGTGTCGCCCTGGCCGCGCTGGTCTCGGTGGGGCTCCTGTTCGGGCAGGGGGCGCCGGAGCGGCCGGCGGAGCCCGCGTCTCCACCGGAGCCCACGCCCTCCACGGCGCCGGCCCCGCAGCCCACGGCCGAGCCCACCCCGGTGGAGGCCGAGGTCCCGGAGCCCGAGCCGGAGCCGGTCGTGCCGCCCGAGCCCGAGCCGGCCCGGGCCGAGCCCCCTCCCGCCGAGCCGAAGCCCGCCGTCAAGACCGCGAAGAAGCCAGCCCCCAAGGTCGAGCCGCCGCCGCCCGAGCCCGAGCCCGAGCCCGAGCCCGAGCCCGCCCCGGTCCAGGAGCCCGCGCCGGCCGCGCCGGAGCCGGCCGCGGCCGCCGAGGGTCGCCTGATGGTCAACTCCCTCCCCTGGAGCAACATCCAGCTGGACGGCGCCTCCCAGGGCACGACGGACTGGTCCGCACGGATCACCGCCGGCCGCCACAACCTGGTCCTGACGACCAGCGACGGCCGGGTGCACCGCAAGACCGTGACCATCCCCCCGGACGGCGTGTTGCGGTACTGCTGGGACTTCAACGCAGGGGCGATCTGCTCCCGGTAGGATAGCGCCCCGACAGAGGTGCTGATGCTCACGCTGCTCGTCACGGCGGCCCTGGCCGCCGACCGGGTCCTGGACCTGGACGGGGACACGGACCCCGCCGCCGTCGCCCAGGTGCTCGGGGCGGAGACCGCGCCCCAGCCGATCACGGCCACGGACCTGGCCCAGCGCCCCGCCCGCGTGCTGGGCGGCGGCCAGCTGACCTGGTGCACGGGTGCACCGGCGGGCCTCGACGACCTGGCCCAGGCCATGGAAGAGGCCGAAGGCGCCATGGCCTACATGGAGTTCGAGAAGGCCGCCACCACCCTCGGCAGCGCACTGGGTCAGCTCCAGTGCCTGGCGGACCCGGTGGACCCCGAGGTCGCGGCCCGACTCTTCTACCTGCGCGGCATCGTGGCCCACCGCTCGGGCTTCGCGGACCAGGCCGCGAAGGCCTTCGGCATCGCCCTGGTCTTCCAGCCCGAGCTGACCTGGGACGACGCCTTCCCCCCCAAGGCCCTGTCGGTCTTCCAGCAGGCCAGGGACCAGGCCGCGTCCCAAGAGACGGTGGCCATCGACCTGGTGCCCGCGGGCGAGCTCACCGTGGACGGCCGGGCCACCAGCACCCTGGCGCTGGTGCCCGGCAACCACCTGCTCCAGCTCGACGGACAGACCGCCACCCTCGAGGTCTACCCCGGCACCTCCCCCACCCTGGTGCTGCCGGCCCTGTTCACGGGCATCGACGACATCTCCGACCCCACGGCCCAGACCACCCTGGCCCAGCTGGCGGGAGACGACACCCTCTACGTGGTCCAGCAGGGCCGGGTCTGGGGCCCCACCGAGGGCGCGGGCTGGACCGAGCTGGGCAGGCTGCCCAAGACCCGGGCGGCGGACAAGCCGGACAAGGCCGAGCCCCCCCCGGAGCCCGAGCCCGACCAGGCCAGCGCCGGCGGTCCGGGCTGGCTGCTGCCGGGCGGCGGGGTCGTGGCCCTGGGCGGCGCGGCGGCCGGCACGGTCGGGCTGGTCCTGACCCGGAACGCCGCGGTCAAGGCCCGGGCCCAGACCACCCAGGCCGCCTATGAAGACTGGCTCGCGACCGCCGAGAGCCGGGTGTGGATCGCGCGGGTCGGCTACGGCGTGGCGGCGGTCGGCGCGGTCGCCGCCGTCGCGGGCGTGGTCCTGGCCGAGGATCGGGGCTGGTCGGTGGTGCCGACGCCTGGGGGTCTGGTCCTGACGGTGGTCCGGTGATCCTGGCCCTGCTCCTGGCGTGCTTCGACGTCTCCCCCGGGGAGGTCACCGACTGGCCCTGGCTCGACGCCGACGGCGACGGCTACGACGCCTTCGACGAGGGCGACTGCGACGACACCAACCCCCTCGTCTACCCCGGAGCCCCCGAGCGCTGCGACGGGGTCGACAACGACTGCGACGACACCACCACCCCCCTGATCGAGGCGACCTGGTACGCCGACCTGGACGGCGACGGCTTCGGCGACGAGAGCGACAGCGTGTCGAGCTGCTTCGCCCAGGGGGGGCGGACCGCGACGAGCGGCGACTGCGACGACGAGGACCCGGACGTGCAGCCGAACGCCGTCGAGGTGTGCGGCGACAGCATCGACCAGGACTGCAGCGGCGCCGATCTGCCCTGCGAGGGCGACACCGGCGACACCGGCGACCTGCCGGACC
The DNA here is from genome assembly GCA_964344945.1 of uncultured Enterobacterales bacterium. Classification (GTDB taxonomy): domain Bacteria; phylum Myxococcota_A; class UBA796; order UBA796; family CAJQPC01; genus CAYFPX01. The sequence goes on along the minus strand of CAYFPX010000028.1, from coordinate 29,237 downwards.
CTGTCCAGGACGGGGTCCTGTACTGGCTGGTCCGGCGCTCGGAGACGGACAACGCGGTCTGGAGGCTCGAGCTACCCGACGGCGAGCCAGAGCCCGTCCGCGAGTTCACCGACCACCTCCAGGGCTTCTCCAACCTCCAGGTGGATCCCACCGGGCGCCGCCTGGCCTTCTGGGCCGACGACCTCTGGATCCTCGACCTCGACACCGGTGGCCTGATCGAGGTCGGGACCGGCCTCTACAACGCCCCCTATGGCCTCACCTTCGCCGACAACGGGCAGACCGTCTGGCAGGCCGACAGCGCCGGCACGACCTGGTACCGCTTCGACGCCCTGACCGGGGAGTCCCGGGATCAGATCGGCACCGGGGGCATCCTGCCCTCGGGGGTGTCCATCGCCCGACCGTGCGCCGAGCACCCCGACGTGCCCTCCGTGCTCACCCTGACCTACCGGAGCTCCTGGGACGGCTTCGTCCTGCTGGACACCACCGACGGCAGCATCGTCGAGATCCCCGGCAACGACGAGAACACGGAGACCCACTGCGGCAGCCTGAGCCCCGACGACACGGAGGCCAGCTACCTGCTCCACACCCCGGCCGGCCAGCCCGACAGGATCGTCGTCATGGCGCTGGCCACCGGCGAGCAGACCACGGTCATCGAAGGCGAGAAAGGCGTGACGATCGCCGAGTCGGGGCGGGTGGCCTTCTCCGTGGACGGCGGCTTCCTCTACGTCGGCACCAGCTTCGAGGGGGACGGCTACGCCGGCGACCTTCGCCGCTACGACCGGAACACGGGCCTCCACGAGGTGATCGCCGAGTACGCGGACGCCGTGGTCACGGGGGTCGCCGTGGGCTTCGACCGCACGGCCGGGGGGCCGGTCCCCAGCGAGACCGCCTTCCTCTACGTGGACGGGACCCTGGTGGCGAGGGCGCCTCTGCCCGAGACCTGGGCGAGCACTCCGACGGTGCTCGCGGGGACCCGGAACGCGAGCTGGGACGAGATCCGCCTCGAGACCCCGGACGGCGTCCTGGTCGACGAGGACTTCAGCATCGACAGCGGGTGCTTCAGCGACGGAACCGTGACCGACGGTCACCTCCACACCGGTCCTGGACCGACCTACCCGGCCTGCGAGGCCCCCGACCTGGATCCGGTCGGGCAGGCCTGGACCCTCACCCTGACGGGGGTTGGACCGGCGGCCGGCGACGACGACTACGAGGTCTCGGCGGGCTTCTCGGAGGTCCAGATCGCCGTCTCCAGCACCCGCTCCTCGGACTCTGCGGTGCTCCAGGCCCAGGACGCCGCGGGCTGGCCCTTCGGCCTCGCAGTGGACGGGCTCCCCCACACCTTCGTGCTGGCCAACCACCCGCTGCCGGCACCGTGATCTGGCTCCTCACCGCCTGCTTCCAGGCCACCCCCGACGCCGTCACCGACTGGTCCTGGATCGACGCCGACGGCGACGGCTACGACGCCGGCGACGAGGGCGACTGCGACGACACCGACCCCCTCGTCTACCCGGGCGCTCCGGAGCGCTGCGACGGGGTCGACAACGACTGCGACGACGCCACCCCGGCCCTGGTCGAGACGATCTGGTACGCCGACCAGGACGGCGACGGCTTCGGCGATGGCGACGACGCCTTCACCAGCTGCTACGCCCCGGCGGCCCGCACCGCGACGACCGGAGACTGCGACGACCAGGACCCGGACGTGCACCCGAACGCCCAGGAGGTCTGCGACGACGACGACACCGACGAGGACTGCGACGGCCTGGCCGACGACGCCGACGACAACGCCACAGGCCAGGCCGCCTACACCGTCGACGAGGACGGCGACGGCTTCGGGGCGACGGTCTGGGCCTGCGCCCCCCCGGCCGACACCGTCGAGGACGACTCGGACTGTGACGACACCGACGCCTCGGTGAACCCGGAGGCGGTGGACGACTGCGAGACCACCCTGGACGAGAACTGCGACGGGGTGCAGCCACCCTGTCGCTGGACCGGGGATCACGCCGAGTCCGCGGCCCTGCTCACGGTCACCGGGGTCCGGGGCGCCCAGCTGCTCGGCTACGACCTCGCAGGCGGGGTCGACCTCACGGGCGACGACCAGGACGACCTCTTCCTCGGTGCCCCCTGCAGCAGCAGCGCAGGCTGCACGGGCCCCTACGACGCCTACGTGCTCCCTGGCGGCAGCAGCGGGGCCCTGTCCGCCGAAGACCTGGTCACCCTCCAAGGGACCGAGAGCCCCTCCTACGTGGGCACCCGGGTCGAGAGCATCGGCGACCACGACGGCGACGGCTTCAACGACCTGCTCATCGGCATCAGCAGCGGCAACGTCTGGGTGCTCAGCGGTCCCTTCGATCGGGACCAGCCCTTTGCAGACTACGAGACCGGGCGGCTGGACCTGGTCGGCATCGGGGACCTCTTCGCCTCCGTGGGGGACGTGATCGGTCCCGGCGGCAGCGCGACCCCGGACGGCCACGACGACCTGATCGTCGGCGGGGTGAACCAGACCGCGCGCTACCTCTTCGCCGGGCCCGTGTCGGAGACCCGGATCAGCTGGGACATCGACTGGACCCTGTACGTCTCGTCCGGCGGGGACGTCACCCCCGCCGGCGACCTGAACGGCGACGGCTTCGACGACTTCGCCATGAGCGCCCCCGGCGGCGCCGGCACCGTCGCCGTGTGGCTGGGACCGGTGACCAGCGAGGCCCCCGACCTGGAGTTCACCGACGGCGGCGTGGGCTCGCGCATCGGCCTGGCCGGGGACCTGGACCGGGACGGCTACCCCGAGCTCCTGGCCACCGGTGGCGACCAGCTCTGGAACATCCCGGGCCACGGCAGCCTCGAAGTCGACGGCGACCGGTCGATCTCGACCGTGGCGACCCTGCGCTTCGTCGGGGACAGCGAGGTCGACGACCTGGGCCGGGACTTCGCGGTGGTCGGCGATCAGGACGCCGACGGACACGCCGAGATCCTCGTGAGCGGCACCCGGACCGACAGCGGCCTCAACCAGACCTGGCTCTTCCACGGTCCCCTGGACGGCAGCTACGGAATCGAAGACGCCAGCTCCACCTTCTCGTCGAGCGAACCCACGGGCCACGGCCATCGCCTCGCCGCCGCCGGGGACTTCGACGACGACGGCTCGGTGGACTTCGCCATCGCAGACCCCTACCAGGACTCGGCGGATGACAGCGAGGCCGGCCTGCTGATGGTGTTCAGCGGCCGGCCTTGAGGGACCTCAGCGGCCCCTCGAAGCCTTCGCCAGCGCCCCGACGTCCACGAAGGTCCCGGCCTCTCCGGTCACCACGGGCATCACGCCGTCCCACTTCTCGACCGCCCGCAGCGCCACGATCTCGTCGGTCAGGGTCTCCCGCAGGAGTTCCTGGGCCTGGGCCTCGGCGGTGGCCTCGATGAGCAGCGCGTTGGCGCGGCCCTTCGCGGAGGCCTCGGCCTGCTGGGCCTCGATCTCGATCCGGGTCAGGTCGTTCTTGGCGGTGAGCGCGGTCTGCTCGGCCACCTGCTTGGACTCGACGGCGTCCTGGTACTTCTTCTCGAACTGGAAGTCGGTGATCGACAGCTCGGTGACGTCCACGTGCAGGGGCGCCACGGTGACCTCCAGGGCCGCGTGGATGCCCTCCTTCACGGCCTGGCGCTTGGTGATCAGCTCCTCGGCGGTGAACTGGGCGGTGGTCTTCTTCACGGCCTCCTGGACCGCGGGCTCGATGATGCGGACCTCGACGTCCGCGAGCCGGCCCACGTCCTGGTAGAGCTCCGCGGCCTGCTCCGCGTGCACCCGGTAGTTCACGGCCACGTTGGTGGTCACGACCTGCAGATCCCGGGAGGAAGCGGAGGCCCGGGCCTCCAGCTTCTGGATGCGCACGTCGTAGTCGATCATCTCCTGGGAGATCAGGTTGACCCAGTACAGCCCCTCCGGGTGGATGTTGGGATCCACCTCGCCCCAGGTCATCTGCACGCCGACCGTGCCCGCGTCGACGACGTGGGGCAGGCAGCCGGTGGAGAGGGTGAGGGCCAGCAAGGCAGCGATCGTGCGCTTCATCCACGTGCTCCGGGGTTGAGGGGTGTCCGGGTGTACGCCGAGAGAGGCGATCTATTGCCTTGAAATCACTCCAGAACTGCGGGACCGCCGAGCCAGAGGAACACCGCTCCTGCGTCGCCCCAGGCCGCGTGCGCGTCTGCCAGCTCGGGGTGCCCATCCCCGCCCAGGTCGCCCACCGCGCCGAGGTTGCGGCCCACCCCGGTCTGGTTCTCCCCGAAGAACACGGCGCCGTCGTCGTCCAGGTCCGCCAGAGAGTGGGTGTTCTCGGGGATCGGGCCGTAGAGCAGCGTCGCGGTGCTCTTGCCCGAAGCCGCGCCGGTGGCGCCCAGGAAGAGGTCCGACTCCCCGTCCCCATCGACGTCGCCCGGCAGTGCGAGGCTGAAGCCGAGGCTGGCGTCCAACTCTCCGTTGATCCGGGTGGCGGCGTCTGTCCGGAACCTCTGCCAGGGGGTGTCTCCTTGGACGGGGGCCGAGAAGATGAACACCGCGCCGTCCTGGGCCGGGTCCTGGACCTCGTCCGCCTGCGTCGTACGCGAGCCGATGACCAGGCTCGGGCGCCCGCTGGCGTCCAGTGGGCCACAGGCGATCGCGTCGACGCGATCGTTGTTGTGACTCAGGGAGATGTTCCAGGCCGCGTCGGCGAAGACGGTCTCGCTGCCGACCGAGAGGGCATCGGACAGGGCGAAGATGCCCACCTGGGGTCCGGCGTCTCCGGGGTAGCGCTCGCCTCTCAGCCCGGCGATCAGCTCGTCCACGCCGTCCCCGTCGATGTCGCAGACCGCGAGGGCGCCGCCGAGCCGGGTCAGGTCCTCGCTGAGGGTCCCGGGCGTCAGGGTGGCCGAGACGTCACCGATGTCCGCCGAGCCCGCGGGTGCCCCCGAGAAGAGGTAGACCCGGCCCTGGTTGTAGAAGTACCGCCCGTCCGTGGGTTCTCCGACCGCGACGTCCTGGACGCCGTCCCCGTCGAAGTCCCCGGAGACGAAGGTGTTGGTGCGCTCGGAGGCCTCGGCGCTGGGGGTCAGGGCGGCGTAGGCGTCGTCCACGGTGGCGCCGTCGGCCCAGCCGTCGAAGAAGTGGAGGCGGGTCTCGTCGGGCAGCTGCAGGGTCACGGCCAGGGTGGCGACCCCCGAGCCGAGAAGGTCGGGGAGACCGGTCGGGTCGATGGCGGTGCCGCAGTTGGCGGCGGGGTCCACGTCCGCCGTGGCGGCCCACCCGGTGGGCAGTGAAGCCGCGGAGACGGCCTCAGCAGCAAGGTCATCGACCGTGAAGCGCGCCACCACCCAGGGGCAGCTCCCGCCCCCCTGCGCGGTGCTGCTTCCGCCAAGCACGAGCTCCGTGCGACAGTCCCCGTCGAAGTCCCCGGCTCCCCAGGAGTCGCCGACCCCGCTCAAGATGCCGCTGCGGCCCTCGATCACGCCGTCGGCGTCGGCGTAGTCGGAGAAGCCTCGCGGCGCCGCGACGGACGACTCGGACGGCTCATCGCAGTCCTGACCGCCGGAGTCGGTCGGCGACGTGCCGGAGTCGGTCGGGGTCCCGCCGGAGTCGATCGGGGTCGTGTCGCTGTCGGCTGGGGTCGTGCCGCTGTCCGAGGGTGGGGTGCCCGTGTCGTCCGGGGCCGCGGTCGTCGCGCCAGTGTCACACCAGCCCTTCTCCACGCACAAGCGCCGGCTGTCGTCTTCGCTGATCCAGACACAGGCGGCCGCCAACCAGAGCACGTGCATCTGCGCACCTTACTCAGAGCAGAGGTCGAGCCAACCCCCTCCGCCCGGAATCACCGGTGCCACGCCGACCGCCAGGCCCTCGAGCAGACACCGCGTCGCCCGCTGGGGTGCCTCCAGCTGGAACGCCACCTCGTGACCGTCCTGGACGCCGTCCTCCGGGTACTGGACGACCAGGCGCAGGGGACCGCTCGGCGCGTGGGGCAGCGCGACCTGGTCGCCCCCGGACAGCGGCAGCAGCTCCGAGAGGGGGCGCAGGTCCGCGATCTCCGGGGTCACCTCGTCCAGGGCCTCGCCGCCCAGGTCCAGGCCCAGCGAAGCGCTCATCGTGTTGGCGATGGGCGGCAGGATGTAGCGGTCCACGATGCCCTGGAGCATCAGCACGTCCAGGTCCCGGTCCCGGAGGACCCGGTTCGCAGGGGCGACGTCGGCGCCTTCGCCGGACCACTGGAGCAGGCCCAGGATGACGTCGTGGCTGTGCAGGGCGTAGCCGGTGCTGCTGTAGCCGAACATCGCCTCGGCGAGGGGGCGGACCTCCAGCGGCAGCTGCTTGTAGACGACGTTCTCGATCCAGGAGCCGCCGGCGCCGCTCAGGATCACCGCGTCGTAGGCGGGGGCGTCGTGCAGGGCCACCGGGGCGATGGTCGCGCCCATGGAGTGGCCGAAGAGGGCCAGGGTGTCAGCGTCGAAGGTGGCCGTGCCCGCCAGGTCCGGGCAGTCCGCGGCGTCGACCGCCAGCGTGGCGAGCAGGTCCGGCAGGGCGGCGAGCTCGGCGGCGGACTGGCGCAGGTTGTCCCGCATCGCCACCGGGTTCGACACGTTGAAGATCAGGAACTGCTCGTCGCCGCCGCTCGGGTTTCGCAGGCCGCCCAGGGGGCCGTCGACCGAGACCCCGGCGAAGCCCGCGGCCGCGTAGACCCGGGCGTAGCCGCTCCCCGGCGTGATCAGACCCTCGTCGTCGAAGGTGCCGCGCTCGACGAGGGGCCGATCGCCGCCGCCGCCGGTGCGGATGAAGACGGCCGTCGGGAAGCCACCGGCCGGGGCGGCCGTGCGGGGCAGAGTCACCAGGATCCGGGCGGTCTCGTGGTGGTCGAGGACCGGCTCGCCGTCGACAAAGACGATCTCGCCGCCGCCATCGAGGTAGGGCGACTCCCCGGCCTGGAAGACGGGCACCGTGATCGTGCTCTCGACGACGCAGTAGTCGTCGTACACCTCGGTCACGGTCCAGGCACTGTCGACGTCGGTGGCGAAGTCCGCCGCGACCGCTGCGGCCAGGACGGTCTGCTCGGCCAGGGGGTCCTGGGTGGTGAAGACCGTGAGCGCGGCCAGGTCCTCGTCGGCCAGCACGTCCGGCCAGAGGGCCCGGGCGGCTTCGGGCAGGGGCTGGAGCAGAGTGTCGCCGACGGCCTGCCGGACCGCCGCGGCGTAGCGGGTGTCGGCCCGCAGGGGGAAGCCCTGGACCGGCAGGAGGGCGAGCAGGTCGCTGGCGCCCGAGGGACCGCCGTCGTCGAGCACAGCGACGTCCACCGGGTGGGACTCGCCGGTGGCGAGGTCGACCAGCAGGACCGGGCTGTCCGCGTCGACGGAGCCCGCGGCGTCGGGCCAGCCGCTCGCGGGCAGCGGCCCGTCGAAGGGCAGGAAGATCGGGGCGGTCTGGCCAGCGCCGGTCGCGACCCCGTCGAGCAGGGCGACCAGGTCGTCGATGACCGGCAGCTCGCTGGGGTTGGGGAAGCCGGACACGTCGACGGTGCCGTCCCCGCGCAGGCGGTGATCGCCGGGCAGCGGGCTGGCCCAGAAGTCCCCGGCCGGGTCGAAGCGCATCCCCGGGCCGTCGGGCTCGGGGTCGCCGGTGCATGCGATCGCCAGGAACAAGCTCAGCATCAGCCTCCTCTCTATCCCGCCCCTTGACGCCCGGGCCCAAGAGGCTAGAGCGCCGAACAACAAGTCGGACCGAGCCCCGCGAGGCCAGCGGGTCGACAGGTGGTTTCCCGAGGGAGGAGCGTGCTTCAGCACGTGACGAGCGAGGGAAGCCGCCTGTCGGCTCGCTGGTCCGCGGGGCGACGGGAGACTTGTTGGTCGGCGCTCTAGCTGAGGCCCCGTCTTCCCTCCCCAGGAGAACCCCCCATGGCCGACACCCAGACCTTCGGGTTCGAAGCCGAGGTCCGCCAGCTGCTCGACCTCGTCATCCACTCCCTCTACAGCCAGCGCGAGGTCTTCCTGCGCGAGCTGGTCTCCAACAGCTCCGACGCCCTCGACCGGCTCCGGGTCTCCGGCCTGAGCCGCGACGACCTGCGCACACCGGACGGCGAGCCCGGCATCACGGTGGCGCTCGACGCCGAGGCCAAGACCATCACCATCTCCGACAACGGCATCGGCCTGACCGCGGAGGAGGCCAAGGAGCACCTGGGCACGATCGCCCGGAGCGGCACCAAGGCCTTCGTGCAGGCCCTGGAAGAGTCCAAGGACGAGGGCCTGATCGGCCAGTTCGGCGTGGGCTTCTACTCGGCGCTGATGGTCGCCGACTCGGTCACGGTCGAGTCCCTGAGCGCCCTGCCCGACGCCGAGCCGGTCCGCTGGACCTGCGACGGCTCGACCACCTACACCCTCGGTGCCGGCTCCCGGGAGTCGGTCGGCACCGACGTCACCCTGCACCTGCGAGAGGACGCCACGGACTTCGCCGAGCTGGACACCCTGCGGGGCATCATCCGAAAGCACAGCGAGTTCATCCGGTACCCGATCACCCTCGACGACGCCGTGGTCAACGAGCCCGAGGCCCTGTGGACCCGGGACCCCAAGGACGTCGCCGACGACGAGTACCAGGCCTTCTACCGGCACGTGACCCACGACTGGGGCGAGCCCGCCGCCTGGCTGCACGTCCGGGCCGACGCCCCGCTCCAGTACAAGACGGTGCTGTTCTTCCCCTCCCGGGCCCCCCACGACCTGAACTACCCCGACGGCAAGCGCCCTCTGAAGCTCTACGCCAAGCGCGTGATGATCGAGCCTGAGGCCAAGTTCCTGCTGCCCGAGTACCTGCGCTTCGTGCGCGGGGTCGTGGACACCGAGGACCTGGACCTGAACGTCTCCCGGGAGATGGTCCAGCAGACCCCGCTGATCACCGTGCTCAAGGGCCAGCTCACCAACCGGGTGCTCAAGCGCCTGAAGGAGCTCGCCAAGAAGGACAGCGAGACCTACGAAGCCCTGTGGGACGAGTACGGCAACGTGCTCAAGGAGGGCATCCACGCCGACTTCGAGCGGCGGGACAAGCTCACGGCCCTGGCCCGGTTCAAGACCACCACCTCCGACGGCGCCTGGCGGTCCCTCGCCCAGGTCGTCGAGGCCCAGGCCGAGGGCGACGACACGATCTGGTACCTGACCGGTCCCGACCAGGAGACCGTGCTGCGCAGCCCGCACCTGGAGAGCTTCCGCAAGCGGGGCCTCGAGGTCCTGCTGCTGACCGACGTGGTCGACGAGTGGGTCGTGCAGGCCCTGCCGGAGTTCGAGGGCAAGAAGCTCCAGAGCGTCTCCCGGGGCGAGCTGGACCACGACGACACCCCCGACGCCGAGCTCGCCGAGGGCCTGGTGGGCTGGATCCAGGAGGTCCTGGGCGACGAGGTCAAGGAGGTCCGCGCGTCGAAGCGCCTGACCGACAGCCCGTCGGTCCTGGTCGACGACGCCAGCGGCCTGGGCGCCAACATGGAGCGCATCCTGGCCCAGATGGGTCAGGCCTTCCCCACCTCCCAGCGCATCCTCGAGGTGAACCCCGGCCACCCCCAGGTCCAGGCGCTGGCGAAGCTCCACGAAGCGGGCCAGACCGAGCAGGGGGCGCCCCTCGCTCGCCTGCTGCTGGACCAGGCCCTGCTGCTCGAGGGCAAGGTGACCGACCCCGCCGGTCTGGTGAGCCGGATCCAGGCCCTGGGGGCGCTGGCGGCCGGGGCGCTGGGCGTGGAGAGCGGGAACGGCGCCGAGGCGTAGCCTCGACGACCTGGACGGGCTCGGCCTGTGGAACATCGACGCGGCGGTGAGCTTCGGGGACGGGGACTTCTACGAGCCGTGACGGCGGTGGATTAGGATTCCGGCCTGGTCCCCCGGAGGCGTCGATGACCCGTGTCCTGCTGCCCCTCACCGCCTGGCTGCTGATCGCCTGCGGGGAGTCCGCCCCACCACCGGCCGAAGCGCCGCCGCCCGCACCGGCGAAGCCCGCCGAGCCATCCGCCCAGACCCCGGCCCAGGTGGACCAGGTCCTGGCGCCGTCCCCCCTCGCGCTCGAGAAGCGGGTGCGCACCTCGGGCCTGACCCACCAGCTCGGGGACCTGGTCCCCACCCGCACCTTCCAGGCGCTCGAGGGCGACCAGGACCGGCTGGCCATGCGCACCGGCGTCGCCCTGGCCGACACGCTGCTGCGGGGGGAGAAGGACGACAAGGCGGCCTTCGTCGCCCGGCTCCGGGGCCTGCACGACGGCATGGAGGGCCTGGGCACCGGCCAGGGGCTGCTGGGCATGCTCCAGGACTTCATCGAGGCGGTGGAGAACGACACCGCCGCCCGGGCCGACTTCCTCCAGGAGCTGGACGCGGTGGCCTCGACCATGGTGCCCGAGCACGGCTGGGGCCCCGGCGACAGCACCGGGCCCCTGCTCCAGGCGGGCGCCTGGCTGGCCGGCACGAACCTGGTGGCCCAGGCCATCGTGAAGCAGGACAAGCCCGAGGCCGCAGAGAAGCTCCTGAGGCTCGGCGACGTCGCGGACTACTTCACCAGCTACCTCGCCGGCGAGGGCAGCCGGAAGGCAGGAGGCGCACTGGCCCAGCCCCTGGCGGACGGGCTGGCCCAGCTGAAGGCCATCTCCGAGCGGGAGACCCTGGGGATCGCCGACGCCCAGGAGGTCTCCAAGGTCACCGGGGAGCTGCTGGAGCTGTTGTAGGCCGCCCGATCCGCCGCGGCCGATCCCGCCTCCAGACCACCCCGGCGCTGGCGAGCAGCAGCGCCAGGGCCAGCGACACCAGGGCCGCGCGCAGCGCGACCGGTGACAGGCCCTCGCTGTCGGTCTCCCGCAGCCCCAGCAGGTGCAGCTCTCCCCGGATCGGCCGGGTGTACCAGGTCTTCAGCTTCAGGTAGCTGAGCTCCTCGCCGCTCCGCAGGGAGAGGTCGAGGGCGTAGCGGCTGGGGGTCACCCAGGTCAGGCCCGCCGCTATCGGGTGCATGTCCCGGATGGGCATCAGGATGCCGGAGAAGGCGATCTGGGGCACCAGCAACAGGATCAGCGTGCCCACCGCCGCCTCGGAGCTGCTCCAGACCGCGGAGACGAGCAGGCCCAGTCCGAGGCCTGCGACCCCGGCCAGACAGCCCGCCTCGGCCAGTCCCAGCAGGCCGAAGCCGTGCTCGGACAGACCGGTGGCCGCGAACACCGCGACGGTGAGCAGCACGCACTGCAGCAACACCACGCCGCAGAGCACGACCGCCTTGCTGGCCACGTACGGCCCCACCCCCACCCCCACCCTGCGCTCCCGGCGCCACACGGAGCGGTCGGCGATGAACTCCCGCACCCCGGCGGACATGCCGAACCACAGGCAGCTCAGCGAGAGCATGAACACCAGCGCCACCGTGGCCCGGGAGAACACCAGCACCATCACGGCCGCGAGCACCACGGGCTGGAGCACCCAGACCCCGGCGCCGGTGCGGTCCCGCAGGCGGGTGCGCAGGTAGCGGGCCGACAGGGTCAGCAGCTGGCGCAGCGGCGCGCCGCGGAACCGGACCCGGTCCTCGCCGGACGGCCCCGCGTGCCCCCGATCGAGCAGCTCGTCGGCCAGGGCCTCGCGGACCGGGCCGAAGCGCTCGGCCTGGGCGCTGGCCTTCCACAAGGCTCCCCAGGTCTCGGGGGAGCGCTCCCCGAGGCGGTCGAAGAGGTCCGTGACCTCGCTGGCGCCGAAGTGGCGGATCGCCTCGGCGGGGGGGCCGAACCAGACCTGGCGGCCCCCCGGGGCGAGGACCAGGAGCTGGTCCACCTGGGCCAGGACCCCCGGGGCCAGGTCGTGGGTCACCAGGAAGACCAGCCGCCCGTCGTCGGCGAGCTGGCGAGCCACCCGGGCGACGTCGGCCGCCCCGCGGGGGTCGAGCCCGCTGGTGGGCTCGTCCAGGAACAGCACCTGGGTGGTCCGTGTGATCAGCTCCTGGCCCAGGTTCACCCGCTTGCGCTGACCGCCAGAGATCCCGCGCCGGAGGGGGTCCCCCACCCGCTGGGACCGCACCGCGCTCAGGTCGAGCAGCTCCAGCACCTCGTCGACCCGCTGGACCACCGCGGCCTGCTCGGCGTCGCCCGCGAGCCGGAGCCGGGCCGAGGCGGTGAGGCTCTCCTCCACCGTCAGCTCCGGCAGGACCAGGTCGTCCTGGGGCACCTCGCCGACCAGGGTGGGATCGGCCTGGAGCAGCTGGTGGAAGTCCCGGCCGTCGAACCGCACCTCGCCCCGGTCCGCCGGGTGCAGCCCTCGGATGGCGTCCAGGAGCGTGGTCTTGCCGCAGCCCGACGGTCCGATCAAGGCGATGAGCTCGCCGGCGAAGCCCGTGAAGCGGACGTCCTGGAGCAGGGTGCGCCCGGCGACGGTGCGGCGCAGGTCCCGCACCACGAGGGCCGACATCGTGTGGCCACGCTCCGCGACGAGGTGGCGCCCCTGCAGCACCAGCCGCCGGGCGCCCAGGTGGAGCTGACTGCCGTCCTCCAGGGGGGCGGAGCGCACGGGCCGGCCGTCGACCCGGACCGGACGGTGGGCGAGCGCGTGCACGTGCCAGGTGCCGGCGACCCGGGTCAGGCGCGCGTGGCATCGGGCCACCTGCGGATCCGGCAGCACCACGTCGCAGCCCGGGTCCCGGCCGAGCAGCACCTGGTCCCCGACCAGGGGGTGCCGCTCCCCCTCGGTGTCCAGTCGGTGCAGCTCCGCGTCGACGAGCCACGCCAGGCTCGCCGGGTCCACGTTCAGCTCCTCCGCGGCCTCCCGCAGCCGGGCGCGATCCGCGCCATCCACCTCGCCGTCGGCCGCCATCGCGGCGAGCACGATCTCCAGCAGGTGCAGGCGCCGGGCGTGCCCGTGCTGCTCCCCGAAGGCCGCCAGGTCCACCTCGGGGGCGACCATGGCTTCGAGCAGGGCCCGGGCCTGGGGACCGTGACGGGCGCTCAGCACCCGCCGCTCAGCGGGCGACAGACCGGCCCGGATGGCCTGGTCGACGGCGGAGTTGAGCAGTGCCCCGGCCTCGCGACCGCTCAAGGACGCGTGACGGGCCAGGCCCTCCCGCAGCGCGGCACGCCGGCGGGCGTCCAGCTCCCCGCGAGCCAGGACCTGGAGCGCGGCGGTCGCCAGCTCCATGCCCAGGACCAGGTCCCGGGAGCTCGCGACGGACAGCTGGTGGTCGTGCAGGGAGGTCCCGAAGAGCAGCTCCGAAGACAGCGAGGGGTTCCCGGAAGCGGCGGGGGGAGTCCCCGCGGGAAGCCCTGCCACCGCGGCGGTGACGAAGCTCGCCGCGCCGTGCTCCGCCGCACAGACCCTGGCCCGGATGTCCAACCAGGGCCCGGACTGCAGCAGGAACGCGGTCGGACGGGCCTCCCGACGGACCATGGGCCAGTCGAGCAACAGGTCGAAGAGGCCGTCGTCGGCGGAGGGACCGAGGGCCCCCACCACCAGGCGGCCCCCCGGACGCAGAGCCTTGCTCGCCCAGTCCAGCAGCCCCGCCAGGTGGGCGTCGGGCAGGCTGTCCGCGATGCCCTCCACGACGATCAGATCCGCTGGACCGCCCGCCGGCAGGCCACAGGCCTGGGCGGGCAGGAGCGGGTCGACCACGGACAGCGGGTCCCCCTCCTGACCGAGCAGCTCCCGCCACGCGCCGACGTCGGGGCCGGACCGGGTCAGCCAGGTCCACCGGTCGACCGCGGGCACCAGGGTGCGCAGGAACGGCGCCCCGAACACCGCCACGTGGAACACGTCCCCGGAGACCTCTCGTGCCATGCGGCGGGCACGCCACCGCAGGGCCCGCGGGGTCGGCAGGTCGAGCAGCGCCCGATCCAGGCGCACGCCGGCCGGGTCCTCACCGGCCGCCTCCCCGGCCAGGACGTGGGCCAGCAGCGCCGCCTCCCCGGCGACCCCAGGGGCTCTCGCCAGCGCCAGGGCGCCGGTTCGACTCCGACCCAGGGAGGGGGCCAGGGCCTCCCGCAGTCTGGCGCCCGCCGCCAGCCCCTCGGCCTCGCGACCCTGGTGCTGGAGCCAGCCGCAGAGGCCCTCGAGGACCCGGGCGACCGGGTCTGGGTGACCCTCGATGGGCGGGGCCTCCAGGGCCTCTGCGAGCCGCTCGACGTGTCGCGCCACCGCGGCGGCGTCCGCCTCCGCGTCCGAGTCCAGGGGCTCCGCTCCCCGCTCCCGAGCCCGGCGGAGTCGCAGCTGTTCCAAGGTGAGCTCGGCCAGCGAGCGCCAGACCCGAGCGGCCGTGGGGGCGTCCTGGGCCAGCCGCTCCCGCAGGTCCTCGGCGCTCCAGGCCACCACCACGCTGGCCTCCCGGGCCTGGACTCGGGCGGACCGGGGCGCCCCGTCGATGAAGCCGAGCTCCCCGAGCACCCGGCCGGCCGCCAGCCTCGCCAGCACGGTCGGTGGCCGTGCCCGGGTGTCCAGGGCCTCCAGGCAGCCCTGCTCGACGAGGAAGAGCTGGCCCGCCGGGTCCCCCCGATCGAACAGGATCTCCCCGGCGGCGAGCTCCCGCCGCTCGCCCCGGGCCAGCAGGGCCTCGCGCAGCTCGGGCTCGAGCGGGTCCAGGAAGCTCACGTCAACCTCGGGCGGAGCCTACCGTGACGGCTCGGATCAGCCGCCCAGCCCATCCAGCCAGGCCTTGAGGCGGCCGCGGCGGAACCTCGGCGGAGCGAGCACCCGCCGCTGGGTGTTGAAGGGCGGGTCCAGGTAGTGGGGAGCGCTGGTCTCGGGGGTGCGCTGGGCCGTGTAGGGCGCCAGCAGGCGAGCGACCTCGGCGGCGGTGGCCCCGTGGGCGTCGAGGATCAGCGCCCGGTCCCGGGCATGCTGGGCCACCTGGTAGCTCCAGCCCAGGCCCTTGGACTTCGCCGGCCACTCGATCGCCAGGGCCTGACCCTCCCGGGTGATCACGAACCAGACCAGGGGGCCGCCGAGCACCAGCACCGCGAAGAGCACGCTCAGGGGCAGGGCGGTCCAGGGGTCTTGCCAGGCGAGGGAGAGGCGCTTCACGAGCAGCGATGCACTCGCCAGGTGTGCGGCGTAGGCCGGCAGGTCCTCCCCGATCACCCGCTCCCGCTCGGCGGACAGGTCGGCGAGGCCCTGGGTGAGCACGCCTGGGCTGAGCTCCTCGGCGTGGGCCTGGAGCGCTGCCTCCCGCGTGTCCAGCGCCGCCAACACCACCTCGGCGTGCAGGGCCACCATCTGCTCCCGGTGGGCCTGCACGGTCTCCTCCGACACCGTGCCCGCCGCCAGCAGGGCGGCCTGGGAGAAGGGCACCGCGAAGAGCAGCAGGACCACCAGGGTCCACATGGACGGGCGCCAGTCCGGTGGCACCTCGTCGTGCCAGCGGGCGTGGCCGGTGCCGGAGACCACCAGCCGCAGCAGGTTCAGCATGAAGAGGGCGATGCCCACCGCCCCGGCGAGGGCGAAGAGCCGGCTGTCGAAGGCCAGCGCGAGCACTGCGTACACGCCCACGGCGACCACGCCGGCCGAGACCCCGTTGCCCACCCCGACGCCGGCGAGCTTCCACTGCTCGGCGCGGGTGTGGCGTGGCACGAGCTCCCCGAGGGTGTCGGGGTCCAGCCCGCCGAGGTCATACAGGTGGAGCAGCCAGCGCATGGGGTCAGGCCTTCTCCACGAACTGGTCGAGGTCCTCTTCGATGGCCTTGGCGGTCTTCTCTCGGAAGGCCTCCAGGGCCTGTTCCGAGAGCTGCTGCTCCACAGCCAGCCGCTGGCGCTCCCGCTGCACGGCGGCTTCGTACTGGTGGTAGCGCTCCTTGAGCGCGATCTTGTCGCCCTTGCCCCGGACCTCGATCGCCTCCAGCTCGATGCCCTCCCGGGCCGCCACCAGCTGCTTCAGGTTCTGCTCCAGGTAGTCATAGGGCCCCTTGGCGAGCATCAGCTTGAACAGGATCGGCGCCACCTCGATGCTCAGCAGCAGGAGCATCAGCATCAGCCCGCCGATGGGGCTGATCTCCTCGGCGATCTGGATGCGCTTCATCAGCCCGTCGAGGTTGTTGCCCTGGCGGGCGTTGAACTTCTTCTGCTGCTCCAGGTCGCTGTTCAGGCTCTCCAGCTCCGCCTTCCAGCGGTCGATGTCGCCTTCGAGGGGCCTGGCGCGGGAGGCGTCGACGGTCTTGTCGTTGTCGAGCTCCGCCTGCAGCGCATCGAGGGTCTCCTTCTTGTCCCGCCAGGCCGGTCCGCGGCCCGCCACACCGCTGCCCGTGAGGCCCTCGGCCTCCAGCTCCAGCTGCTTGCGCTGGGCGACGATCTCCTTGCGTCGCTCCTCGAAGTAGTCCCGCCGCTCGTCGAGCCGCCCCTGGCCTCCGTCGATCTTCTCCAACAGCTCGGTCTTCTTCTCCTCGACCAGCTTCGTCGCCTGGTCGTTGAGCTCGGCGACGTAGCTCTGCTGCTCCAGCTCCAGCTGGGCCTCGATCTCGGACTCCATGATGCGGATCTCGAGGGGCTTGGACAGCGTGATGCCGATCATGATGGCCATGAGCAGCCGGGGCATCGCGCCTCCGAGCTCCTGGAGGGTCAGGGCCTCGGTGCCGTCGCCCTTGCCGCCGCTGGAGACCACGAAGCGGTCCAGGTTGAAGATCACCAGGCTCCAGACCAGGCCCGCGCCGATGGCGATGGCGACCGAAGGCGTGTGCAGGGCCTGCTGGACCCCGGCCAGGGCGGTGTCGTCCTTGGGGGCGAACACCGTGTAGAAGGCGTAGGAGCCCGAGATGAAGGCCAGCACGGTGGTGGCGAAGACCACGCCGCCGATGCCCTGGTACTTGGCCCACTCACCGCGGGGACAGCGCTGGAGCAGCTGCTCGTCGACCCCGGCGCAGAACCAGAGGAAGCGGGTGAACGGGCCGGGCTTGCGCCCGAAGTCGTAGGGAATGCCCGCAGGGGGCGGCGGAGAGTCAGCCATCGGAGGGCTCCTGATCGAGGCGAGAGAGAGCGAAGCGGGGCACCGCGGGCAGCGGCGGATCCGGGTGCAGGTTGGCGCGGTGGAGGCGCAGGGAGGGGGTGGTGACGGGTGCGTGGACCCGCGGGGTACCGGGACCTCGCGGGTCCACGGAGATGCGCTGGCGGACCCGGCCCAGGCCGAACAGGGCGATGTCGACCACCCCGGGCACCGGGACCAGCAGGCGCCAGGTCCGGGGTCCCCGGAACCAGGTCCGGGTGCCGTTGATCACGGCCAGGCCCGCGCCGTCGACGGCGAGGATCACCGGCGTGCGGCCGTCGGGCAGCTGCAGCGCGTGCAGCACTTCGACGTGGCGGATGGCGGGCTTCAGGGGCACGGCACCACCACGTCGATGCGGTCGTTGTAGGCGCCGAGCTCGGCGTCGTGGACCACCGGGTGGGCGTCGCCCAGGCCCTGGGTGGTGAGCCGCGACTCGGGCACCCCGGCCTCGGTGATCAGCCAGTCGGTGACGGCCCTGGCCCGCACGCCGGACAGGCCGGCGCCGGGGCCGTGGCCTTCGATGCGGACGGGCTGTTCGAGGCGGCGGAGCAGCCGCCCGAGGCGCCGGAGGTGAGGCGCGGCCTCGGCGGTCCAGGTCTCGCTGTCCGCCTCGAAGAGCAGGCGACCGCTCAGGTGGACCGGGACCTCGCAGGCCCACTCGTCGCCGTGGCGCAGGGCGCTGTCCAGGGAGATCCGTCGATCGCCGCCGATGTCCGTGGCGTGCTCCAGCAGGTCGGCGTCCGGGTCGTGGGCGGTCGCCTCCTCCCAGTGGTCCCGGGTCTCGTGCCAGGCGATCACCACCGGCAGGCCGTCGACGGTGTCCGGGGCCGCGGCGCAGGCGGCTTCGGGCACGGCGGCCCAGAGCCACAGGCCGTAGCTCCAGGCGGCCGAGGCCAGCACCAGGGTCGTGCGCCAGCGGACGCCGAGGCCGGCGAGCAGGGGCAGGGCCGCCGGGGCGAGCCACCAGGCCGGGCGGGGATCGCAGGGGGCGTGTCCGACCAGCCAGGCCACGACCCCGGTGGCGAGCCCGGCCAGAGCCAGGATGCCCAGGGTGCCCAGGCAGCCGGCCCGGCCGGCCCACTGCCGCGCCTGGGGCACCTGGCCGTGCAGGACCCAGCCGCCGCCGACCACGCCGAGCCAGGTGGCGAAGGGCGCGGCGCCGCCGACCAGCCACAGGGCCGCGGCGACGGTGGTCACGGCCGGCAGCCCGACGCAGCCAAGGGCGGCACAGCCCAGGCTGGCGCCGGAGCCGGCGCCGTGGCCGGTGCCTTCGACGGCGCGGGTGTCGGGGCCGTAGACGACCAGGCCGTCCTCGTCGGTGGCGACCTCCCGGGGCTCGGGCTCCCGGGCGGCCTCGTCGGCCGTGGGGACCGGGAGCAGGTCCTCGCCGGAGAAGACGACCCTCCCGTGGAGGGTGGCTTCGAGCCGGAGGCGGTCGTCTTCGGCGTGCAGGATGCGCACGTCGGTCAGGCGCACGTCGCGCAGGTCCGCGGGCAGCGCCTCGGTGGTGGAGCGGGCGAGGCGCACGTCGTCGAGGCGGTCGAAGACCCAGGGACTGTCGGGATCCGGGGGCGGTGGAGGGCTCGCGGCGCGGGCGAGGCCGGTCACGAGGCCACCGTCCCGCAGGGTCAGCGGGGGTCCCAGCAGCGCGTCGCCGTGGAAGGTGCCGGTGACCCAGGTCCCGGGGCCCGACGACGGGCCAGGCTCGGCGCTGCGGTCCCGAGGGGTGATGGGTGGCTCCCGGATCGACGTGCGAAGGTAGCAGTCGTCGGGGAGACGGGGCGGGCGGAGGGGCTCTTGCTGCTCGCCGAGTCGGGTCGTGGCCATGCCGCGGTCCACCGACACGAGGGCACCTGTCGCGAGGCCGCCCGTAGATGACCGGCCGCATCTCCTCACTTGCGATAGCCTGGGTCGAGACCCGAGCTCCGGCGACTGCGTCCCAGGCGACGGGGCCCGGTGACTGCCCCTGGCCTGGATCTCCCATGTCCGACAAGTCCCGCAAGACCACGCGCGGCGGTGGCGGCGCCGCTAGGGGCTCCGCCTCCGCCGGTGGTCGTGCCCCAGAAGAGTCGATGGGCAACCAGGCGATCCTGGACCTCATCCGCAGCCTGCCCAACGAACAGGTTCCCTACCGACCCGAGATGGAGGACCTGTTCGGCGAGGACTTCGCCGACGTCCGGGCTGTCGTGGGCACGCCGGAGGCCCAGGTGGCGCTGGACCTCCTGGGCGCGGATGCCGCGGTGGAAGGGGACCTCCTCCTGGTGCGCGAGGCGGCCCCGGATCGGGAGGTGGTCGCCCACGAGCTGGCCCACGTCGCGCAAGGGCGTCAGGGCACGGGCTCCGCGCGCCAGTCCCGCGAGACCGATGCCTCCGAGCGGGAGGCCGCCGGTCTGGCCAGGCTCGTAGCGGCGGGGCAGCCGGTGCAGGTGGAGGCCCGCGGCACGGCCCAGGTCCACCGGGAAGCCTCCACCGACCTGGGTGGCTCCATGTTGGGCGAGAGCCAGCTCTATGCCCACGGGGGCTACATGGGCGCCATCGGCGACCTGATGGCCGACCCCCAGTGGGCCTCGACCCTGGCCGAGCTCAGCCCCGACGTCTACGCCGAGGTCTCCAGGTCCATCGACAAGGACCCCGAGGACGCCATGTTGGCCGCCGAGAACGACCCGGTGTTGGCGGCCTACGGGGTGCTGGCCAACCGCGAGGCCCAGGCCCAGGCCGGCCAGGTCGCTGTGGTGGCCCTGGAGTGGGACCTCTGGATCGACGAGCGGGACCCCGGGAACCTCTTGTCGGCACGGGTGTTCCACGGTGACCCGATCTGGGACCTGGCAGCGGGCAACGAGAAGGACATGCCCGATCACATCCGGGAAGACAGCGGCAGCTCTGCCTTCGGCTGGCTCCTGGACTTCGGCACCGCCATCGCACAGGCCGAGTCCGGCGACTGGGGCCTCGAGGTCTCCGCGACCCAGGCCTTCGACACCGCAGTGCGTACGCTCGAGGGATGCGGCGGGCTGGTGCTGGACGTGAAGTCCGAGTACTCGGCCCCGGAGCACGTCGGTGCCTTCGTCGAGGAGCTCGAAGGCTACGGCATCCCGGTCAAGGGCGTGCTGGCCGTCGCCGACGCCACCGGCGACTGGAAGGACATCCTGGCCGGGGTGGACGAGAGCAAGCGGCTGGCCTGCTTCCACGGTGTGAATGACCTGGAAGAGAGGCTCCCGGAGCTGCAGGCCGCGGGCACCACGAAGGTCCTCATCAACCTCGGCAGCCTGCTCGACGGCTCGGACTCCGACGGCTGGGCCCTGGACCAGGACGCGCTCACCCGGCTGGAGCTGATGGTGTCGGGACTGGGGCTCCAGGTCGGTGGCTACGTCCAGGAGACCGACATCTCACCGGCGGCCCACGAGGTCCTCGTCGACCTGGTCGTCGGCAACCGCTCGCTCTTCGCGCTGGGCTACGCCTACGGCGGCGTAGACGGTCAGGCCGCCCAGGGCGTGTCGGGCTCCGGCCACGGCAGCCAGGTCTATGTCGACAGCCGAAGCCGGGAGCTCACCGAAGAAGATGACGCCCACCGGCTCTCGGACCTGGAGGGCCGGGCCACACGCTACGGTGCCGCCGCGAGGCTCATGCGGCACCTGGGGTTCAACCCCTGGTACTACGTCAACACCGTCGGTGGCGAAGCGGCAGGCCTTGCGGCGTTCTGCAAGGAAGCCTCTCTCCTGGACATCCTGGAAGAGCCCGAGTCGGGCGAGCTGGCGGACTACCGGCTGGAGGACCCGCTCAACCGCGCCGAGCTGGCCAAGATGGTCTGCAGCGCCCTGGAGCTCGAGCCCGTCGAAGACGACCAGCGCCAGGACTTCTCCGACGTCGAGGCGGGGATCTGGTACGCGAAGTGGGTGCACGCCCTGGTCGATGCGGGGCTGGTGTCCGGCTACAAGGACGAAGCAGGCGAGCTGACCGGGCGCTACGGGCCCGCGGATCCGATCCAGCTCGATCACCTGGACGTGCTGCTGGACAACGCCTGAAGGGCCTCTCCGGGCCGCCTCGCCGTCAGGTCTGTGGCGTGCCACCTTCGCCGCCGAGATCCCCCAGGGTGGCCAGCGCCGCCACGGGCCCCACCCACACCGCCAGCACCCCGGCGATGCCCCCCTTGAGCCAGCACCAGGGCCTGGGCGCGAGGCCTTCGGGGAACGCGGTCACCAGCGCCTGGGTGAGCGGGAAGCCGATCGCGACGACGCCGATGGCTCCGAGCACCAGGGCCCGCCGCCCGGTGTGCTGCGGCAGCTTCGACAGCCAGCGGCGCTCGGCGCGGGTCCAGTCGGGCACCGGGAGCTTGCCCTGCTTCACCTGGGCCCGGGTGATCCAACCCACGATCAGCGCCACCAGGAAGGGCAGGACGAACGCGGTGACGACGGTGTCGGTGACCATGCTGGGGTCGCCCAGCAGCGGCACCACCTCGAAGGGCCCGAAGATCACCCGGGCGATGCCGTAGTTGATCGCCACGTTGATCACGAAGCCCACCACCCCCTGGTCGAACCACAGGAAGCGCCGGTGGGTGGGGTGGAGGGCCATGGCGGCTCCTTAGCCCCCGCACGGATCCCCGGCCTGACTGACCGGGTCGACCCAGGTGATCCGGTCAACGAGTGGGTGTTCTTGAATCCGGACCGAGCTGGGCGCAGCTATCGCGATTCCAGGTGTTTAGCGCCGCTTGCGGCGCGTCGCCGACGAGGGAGCGGGCTGTAGCCCGCGACTGAGGAGGGGAAACGCCTGGGATTGCGAGAGCAAGCCCAGCGACGGGAGGACTCGAAAACACCCAGTGAGTGGGCCCGAACTTGACCAAGTGACAAGTTCCGTCCCGATCAGCCCCGTGACCCGGCCCTGACTTGACGCTCAGTCAAGTTCAGACCGGGTCATCGGGCGGCTCGGCTGGGAGGAAGCCGCTCAGGCGAGCGCCGCCATGCCCTGGGCCGCGGTGGGTGGGCGCGCAGCGCCCGGGGCTTCACCTCCGTAGCGGCCGCGCGGCCTCCTGGATCCCGGTGAGGGCTCGCCACCGCTTCGGCGAGAGGTATCGTCCGGCCATGCTCCTCGTGCTGCTCTGCGCCGGCGAAGACCCCAGCGGGGACGTCAGTCCGACCGGCACCACGGACACCCCGACCGACACCGAGCCTCCCTGCGACCAGGATCCGGACTACCCGCTGGTCTGCGCCCACTGATGGCCTCGCGTGCCCTGGTCACGGGGGCGGCCCGAGGCATCGGCCGGGCCACCGCGCGGGCCTTGCGAGAGGCCGGCCACGACGTGGTGCTGACCGACGTGGACGCCGCCGCGCTCGAAGCGACGGCAGCGGAGGTGGGCGGAGAGGCCCGGGTCCTCGACGTGACCGACCCCGTGGCCTTCCGGGACCTCGTCGGTGCGCTGGGCGCGGTCGACGTGCTGGTGAACAACGCCGGCATCCTGGTCGCCGGGCCCTTCCTGGACGAGGACCCGGCCCTGGCCGAGCGTCAGCTGGCGATCAACCTGGGCGGTGTGATCCACGGCTGTCGGGCGGTGCTACCCGGCATGGTCGAGCGTGGCTCCGGGGTGGTCGTGAACATCGCCAGCGTGGCCGGCAAGGTGGGCACCCCCGGGGCGGCGCTCTACGCGGCGAGCAAGCACGCGGTGGTCGGCTTGACCGCGAGCCTGCGCCTGGAGGTCCAGGATGCGGGGGTCCACGTGGGCTGCGTGCTGCCGGGCTTCGTGAGGACCGAGCTGATCGCCGGCACCTCCCCCCCTGCCTGGCCGCCCCC
>CAYFPX010000028.1:2480-6510 GCA_964344945.1 uncultured Enterobacterales bacterium | reverse complement strand
GCGTCGAGCGGCACCAGCTACGCGCTCAGCGATGTCGCCGCCGCCGTGCTCGAGTCCGTGCGCCGCCGCCTGCCAGAGTCCTACGTGCCCCAGGCCGGCCGGCTCGCCGACCTGGTGCCCCGGCTCACCCCCCACCGGAGCCACGCCTGGCTCGCCCGCCGCTTCGGCGTGCTCGACGCCTTCACCGCCCCAGACCCCGAAGCCCGCGCCGCCTACCGAGCCCGGATCGCCAAGGATGAGGATCAGGATCAGGGGTCAGACCCCTCGTCTTGAGCATTCCGGGAAGCGCTTAGGTCGAGGGGTCTGACCCCTCGTCCTGACCCCTCGTCCCCACCCTTGGCTCAGCCACCGCCACCCGAACCCGGGTTGGCGGCCCCAAGCAGCCTCACCGGCCCTTGGTGAATTCCTTCCACTTGGCGCGCACGATGCCCTGGAACATGTACGACCCCTCCACCGTCACCTGGGGCATCACGGTCAGCACGTTGCCGTTCACCTGGCGGGAGTAGGGGTTGGTCACGAAGGCCCGAGCCACCACCCGCAGGCCGAAGGGGCCCTTGGAGACCTGGAGCTCGGGGCCGGCCACCAGGGCGATGTCGATCTCCCACAGGTCCCCGGAGTGGCCGGAACCCCGAGGGCCGTCGTAGAGGGCCCAGATCACGGCCGGGCCGGCTCGCACGAGCACGTCCCAGCGGAAGCTCTCGGGCTGACGGTGGGGGACGCGCAGCCCCGGGGTCAGGGTGACGCCGTGGCGCAGGCGGAAGCCGTCGCGGGGGTTGTCGTCCCACTCGTGGTCCACCTCGGGGTTGCCCGGGGACAGGAAGAAGCCGAAGTCCACGTAGGCCAGCCGGCCCATGCGCGAGTCGATCCCACCGGTCACTCCGACCATGCCAGGCCCGCTGACGGCGGACAGCCCGGCGTGGGCCCGGATCTGGGCGTCGAGGCCAGTGCCCTGGGCGTGGGCCTGGGGAGCCCAGGCAGCAGAGAGGACGAAGGCGGTGAGCAGGAAGCGGCGGAAGGCGGCGAGCACGGGATCCTCAGTCTTCGAACAGGTGGTCACCCAGGGCCACGAGGGCGCCGAGGTCATGGACCTCGCCCTCGAGACGCGGGAGCTCGACGAGGAACCCCCCGGCGGCGTCGAGTCTAGCAGCGAGATCGTCAATGAGTTGTCGTTGAAGTCCGGCCACCTCGCGCAGGCGCCCGTGGGCCGCACCGAGGCGGGCCAGCAACCGGGCGTCGGTGCCGGCCGGCAAGCCATCGAGCTGCTCGGAGACGAGCTCGCCCAGGAGCGCTCGGGCATCCAGTGGCTCGTCACCACAGCGGTGGACCTGGTTGATGACCGTGCCCCCCCGCGGCAGCTTGCGCTTGCGCAGCTCGGTGGCGAAGAAGTCCGCGACCTCCAAGGAGGGCACGTTCGGAGCACACACGGTCACGAAGGCCGCGTCTCGCGAAGACAGCAGGGCCATGACCTCTTCGTGTCGCTCCCGGAACCCGTCGACCATCTCAGTGAAGAGCTGGAGGAACTCGCTAAGGCCCTTGAGGAAGTCCTTGCCGAAGATGAAGCCCAGCAGCCGGAAGACCACCGCCGAGGTGCCGGCCACCAGCTTGCCGAAGACCTTGCGCTCGTCGTAGGGGGTGAGGAACCACTTGATGATGCCCGGGTCGAAGAACCGGGTGAGCCGGCTGGGCGCCTCGAGGAAGTCCAGGGCGTTCTTGACGGGCGGGGTGTCGAGCACGACCAGGTCGAAGCGGCCGCTGGCGGCCAGGTCGTGGAGCATCTCCCCGGCCATGTACTCCTGGGTGCCGGCGAAGGTCGACGACATGACCCGGTAGATCGGGTTCGCCAGGATCCGCTCCGCCGTGACCGGGTCCGGGGCCATCTTGCGGATGAGGTTGTCGAAGGCGCTGCGGGTGTCGAGCATCATCGCCCACAGCTCGCCCCCTTCGGCGACGTCGAGGCCCAGAGCCTCCAGGTCGATCCGGGTCTCCTCGTTGCCGAACTTCTTGAGGCCCAGAGCCTGGCCCAGGCGACGAGCCGGGTCGATGGTCAGGACCATCACCCGCCGGCCGTGCCGCGCCGCCCACAGGGCCATGGTCGCGGCCACCGAGGTCTTGCCCACCCCGCCGGAGCCCACGCAGACCACCAGCGAGCGAGCGCGGAGCAGCTCCCGGGGCCCAGGGATCGCCGCCCGGTTCACGCCGGCACCTGGGACGAGCGTGCGAGCGCCGCCGACACCTGCCGCACCAGCCGACCCGGCCCCTGCTCCCGGGAGAGCCGCGGGATCTCGAGCAGCCGCACGCCGCTGAGCTCGTCGTCGAAGCGCCGCTGGGCCTCGGCGGTGCTGCGCTCCAGCACCGACTCCCAGCGCCCGGCCCGCACCAGGTCTGCCGCGGGGTGGTCGTCGTCGATCACCTCGCTGAGCCGCTCGAGCAGGGCGCCTTCGGCCTCGTCGAGGGTCGGCCGGGACGCCTGGTTCAGCACCACCATCGGGATGCGCAGGACCGGCGACTCCCTGCGCAGCTTGCCCCAGGTCTCGACGGTCTCGGTGGCGACCATCTCCTCGGGCAGCGCCACCATCACCAGGTTGGTGCCGGGATCCCCGAGCAGGGCCATGGCCTCCTGGCCCTTCTGCCGGATCGGCCCGGTGGCGAAGAGCCGCTCGACCATCCAGGGGATCTGCAGGGTGGAGACCGCGTGACCGCTGGCCGGCAGGTCCACCACGACCAGGTCGTACTCGTCGCAGAGCCACACCAGCTTGCTGAGCAGCACCACCTCGCGACTGCCCGGGGTGGCGTCGAGGAAGCGCTGGACCATGCGGTTCTGCAGGATCATGCGGACGATCCGCCGGATCCCCACCACCCGCTCGACCCACTCGGCCAGAGCGTTGATCCAGTCCAGGTTCGCCACCCAGAGATCCGGCGCCACACTCCGGGGCTCGTACGCCGGAGCCTGGCCGTAGATCGCCGTGGTCGACGGGTGCTGGTTGTCGAATTCCACCAGCAGGGTCCTGCGCCCCTGGGCCGCCGCCAGCTGGGCGATCGCCGCCGACACCGTGGTCTTGCCCACCCCGCCCTTGCCGGTGACCAGCACGAGCTTGCCGTAGACCAGATCGACGACGTTCAACGGGGGCTCCGGAGGGCGCGGGACAGGCGGGCGTCTGTACCCCGGGAGTGGCGGAGGATCGACCGTGAGGTCGGCGTGACCGACCGAGGTGACCGAAGCTGGACACCAGGGCCTCCCCGTCAACCGGCCGCCTTCAACCGCGGTTCAATGGTGTGCGCCATGTCCAGCTGTGACAACGCGCCCATGCTGTGGACCGCCCTGCTCCTGACCCAGGGGGTGTACGTCCTGGGCGAGAGCCAGGCCACCGGCGACACCGACACGGCCACGCTCTTCGACCACCAGGAGTCCGCCTCGGCGACCTCGAAGCAGCGGCCTCCTTCGGCAGCCGGGCCCACGCCTCCTACGGCGCCGGCGCCGCCCTGGAGACCGCGACCAACGCCCACAACGAGGCGGTCGCGAACCTGCTGCTGGGCTCGGAGCTCCTGGTCCCCTCGCTGGACATGGCGCTGCCCCTGATGGTGGCGGACTTCGACGCGCTGCTCAGCGGGTTCGACGACTGCCTGGATGCCGCCGGGGGCTGGTGAACAGAGGCTTCAGGACTCGGCGAGCAGCTCGTCGGCTTCCCGATCACGACCCAGGGCCCGGAGGATGCGGGCCTGGGCCCCCCGGGTGATGCGCAGGTTGTGCAGGGCGCCCTGGGCCTGCTCGACCTCGGCCACCCGGGCCAGCTCGGCCAGCGCGAGGTCGAGATCGCCCGTGGACTCGGCCTGCCGGGCCCGCTCGGTCAGCACCAGGGCCCGGCCCAGGTCGTCACCGACCCGCTGGTACAGGCCCTCCGCGGTGGTGAAGGCCTCCGTCGCCGACCCGCTCTCACCCGCCAGGAACCGGACCTTGCCCAGCTCGAGCAGGGCATTGGCCCGGCCCAGGTCGTCACCGACCCGCTGGTACAGGCCCTCCGCGGTGGTGAAG
>CAYFPX010000028.1:0-2380 GCA_964344945.1 uncultured Enterobacterales bacterium | reverse complement strand
GCCTCCGTCGCCGACCCGTTCTCACCCGCCAGGAACCGGACCTTGCCCAGCTCGAGCAGGGCATTGGCCCGGCCCAGGTCGGAGCCGACCCGCTGGAAGAGACGCTCGGCCGCCAAGAGGGCCTCCGCGGCCTGCCGCGAGCGGGCCTGCCGGAAGAGGGTCTCTCCGAGGGCCACCAGGACACGGCCCTGGAGCGCCTCCTGGCCTGTGGCCTCGGCGTCCTCCAGGGCCTGCCGGGCCGCGGCTTCCGCCTGGAGCAGGCTTCCCCGCGCCCGGTGGACGTACTCCAGCTGATGCCCGAATTCGGCGGCCGAGGCCCGATCCCCCAGGGAGCGAGCCAGGGCCAGCCCCTCCGTGGCGACCGCAAGGCCCTCGGCGAGCCGACGCCGGCCCAGCTCCGCCGCGCCGAGCCGACGCATCACGCCCAGCCGCGCCGGCGACCCGGCGAGCTGCGCCAGCTGCGCCCGCAGCGCTTCGATCTCCGGGGTCGCAGGCGGGCTCTCCCGGCTCACCGGCACCTCCGGTCCCGGCGCCGCCCGACCCACGTCCCACGCCGCGGTCCGCGTAGACCACAGGTCCGGCGCCTCGAAGGGCAGCCGGGTCACCGTCTCGTCTCCGGCGATCACCACCAGCCCGCCCGGCACCCACCCGGGCAGGGAATTCCGGTGCAGGTTCAGCTCCCGCAGCGTCACCCCGTCCGGCGCGTGCTCATCGAGCCCCGTCAGCAGCACGGCGCGACCCTGGTCCTCGAAGGACTCCAGCACCCACACCGGCAGCTCTCGGCCCCGCAGGTCCAGGTGAACCAGCTCCGGCACCCCCTCGCGACCACCCAGGGACATCAGCCGGGCGACCAGGGCGTCCTCCACGGCACCGGCCGGACAGGTCACGGTGAACCAGTGGAAGGTCCTCGCCCTGCGCAGGGCCCGGAGCAGTCCTCGCAGCGCCGCCTGGTCCTGGGGAGACGCCAGCAGACCCACTCCCTACTCCTCGGCCCCGGAGCCCCTCTTGGCCACCGCCTCCTGGAAGCGCTTCAGGCCCCAGAGCAGCGGATCCACGTCGTACCAGCGCCCCTCGCCGTTGTACTCCATCACCACCAGGTTCTGGAGACAGTGACCCTTGGTGCGGTCGTCCTCGTCGCTGGACGAGGGGAAGGCGTGGGTCTCCGCGACCTCGGCCAGCACGTCCAGGTACTCCGACGGCAGCCCGGCATAGTGGAGCCCGACCATGCGCCGGCGCACCCGCTCCACGTCCTCGCGCAGGATGGGCGGCTGTTCGACCTCGAGGGACACCTCGGTCACCAGCTGGAACAGTCGCCGGACCGAGCCGCCGGACATGCGGCACAGGTCGCGCACCAGGCCCCGATCCCCGTTGAAGAGCACGTCGATGTCGAAGCGGCGACCCAGCATGAGCATCAGGGCGTCGACACCGCCAGCATCGCCCTCTCCGGAGCGCGGCTTCACCCGGACGGTGGGCACGATGTGCGGCGCCTGTCCGTAGAGCACCGGCAGGCTGGCGACGTTCATGTCCCGGTAGCAGAGAGCCGCCGGCACCGTCAGCACCAAGTGCAGGTCCAGGCGCCGAAACAAGGGTGCGCCATCGAAGTAGGTGGTCTCGTAGCTGTCCCGGCCGGTGTGCTCGACCGGTGTGGGAACGATCTTCTCCAGGTTGTCCACCACGAAGACCAGGTCGGTGTAGCCCTCCCGGACGACGGCCTCGCGCAGCTCCCCAGCCAACCCGTTGACCCGGTCGATCAGCTGCTCGGCCATGGGCGCCAGCCGCAGGCGCAGCTGCCGGCGGGCATGGGCATCACTGCGAAGCGCCCCCGTGAGCCTGGTGAGGCCTCCGTCGAGCTGCACGCCCAGGTTCAGCTGGGCACTCTCGATCACGCGACGGAGGTCGTCGAGCGCAGCCTGGAAGAACTGCGTTGACCGGGCCACAGGGCCGAACTCCTCGCCCAGGGCCGAGAGCAGGGCCAGCAACACCCAGGAGAAGTCCAGGTCCGAGATGGAGAGGTACTCCAGCGCATCGACATAGACCACGCGCAGCCTGGGCTTGCCTCCCTCCCCCGCCTGCAGCTCGTGCTGGAGCCGAAGCAGCTCCGTGCTCTTGCCCGAGCCCACCTGCCCACTGACCAGGTGCACCCGACGATTCGCACCCAGGCGACGAATGCTCCGCGCCAGTCGACCCCCGAAGTCCCCCGAGCGCCTTCACGTCCGCCGGGCTCAGCGGCAGGTTCGACATCGTCCGTCCCGGTCAGGGCCCCTCAGCGTACCACCCAGCCTCAGATGTCCAGGTTCCGCACGTTCAGCGCGTTGTCCTGGATGAACTCCCGCCGCGGATCCACCTCGTCGCCCATCAGGATGGTGAAGATGGTGTCGGC
>CAYFPX010000027.1:30708-52461 GCA_964344945.1 uncultured Enterobacterales bacterium | reverse complement strand
GGGCGCCCCAGGCGACGGCGCTCCGCTCAGCGGGCGTGGGCCACCCCGCACCACTCGCCTTCGCCGGGGCCAGCTCGGTGCACGAGCTCGAAGGTGCGTCCGCTGTCGGCGGACACACAGATCGCGGAGCCGTCGCTCAGGTCCGAGACCACGGTGCGCCCCTCGGGGGCCAGGGTCAGGGCCACCGCCAGGTGAGGGCCTTCCAGGTCGGCGTCGCTGAGCACCAGGGCCCGCCGATCGACCCGCAGCGCCCTGCAGAGGGCGGGCCTCAGGTCCAGGGCCCGGGGGCGGCCGGTCCCCAGGGTCCACAGGACGCCGCCCGTGGTGAGCACCCGCGGCCCCTCGGAGCCCGACCGGTCGATGCATCGCACGGTGTCATCGGCGAGCCGGTGGGCCCGGTCCTTGCGGTCGCCCAGCTGGAACAGGAAGGACGACTCGTCTTCGGCGAACCAGGAGCACAGGGAGGTCGCGAGGACCGGCGCTTCCCGAGCGTCGACGGTCCTCAGGGCCCCGAGTCCCCCCTGGCGGAGGGTCCGAAGAGCGGCCAGCGGGCCCAGGCGCGGGGAGCGGGCCGCGAAGCCACCCTGCCCGATCCGGACCCGCAGGGCCCCCTCGACCTCGTCGCCGGGGTTGCGCCGGCTGGCAGCCGCCCCGGCGACCCAGAGCGCGTCCTGGCCGAAGCTGACGTCCCGCACCTCCAGGTCGGGTGGGAGCGGGCACTGCCGCCACGCACCGCCTTCGAGCAGGTGGAGGGTCGGGGCGTCGAGGAAGGAGATCCAGCCGCGCCCGGGGTGCACCTTCCAGCGGTGGACATCGCCGCAGGAGGGCGCGGGGGGTGCGGGCAAGGGCCTGGCCTCCGGGGCCCGCCACTCGAGCAGCGGCACCGGAAGGCCGGGCAGGCGGAGCAGGAGCCGCCCGGGCAGCCGACCATCCAGGCCGATCCAGTACCGCTTCTGGTCCGGCACGACCCAGGGGAGCCGGTGGCAGCCCTCCGCCGTGGTGAGCTCGAGCCGGTCGGGTCGCCACAACAGGGCGTGGGGGGTCACTTCGCCTGTTCGATCGTCGTCGTGGACTCCCCCTCCCAGACCACGCCGTCCGGGGGCAGGAGCTTGTAGAGCTGCTCCACCGCACTCTCGCCCAGCCAGCCCCCGAACAGGGCCCCACCGATGGCTCCGATGAGGCCTCCGATGATGGCCCCGGGCGCTGCGCCGGCCCCACCGAACAGGGCTCCGATGGCGGCGCCTGCGGCGGCCCCACCCTTGGCACCGGCCGCACCGAAGGCCAGGGCGCCACCGATGCGGAACGCCTCCTTGAGGCCGGTCTTCAGCTTCTGGCCCTCTGGCGCCATGTAGACCCGGGCGCCGGCCAGGCAGATGTCGACGAACAGCAGGACCCGGCCGCCCCACTTCAGCCGCCCGGACCACTTGTTCACCGCGGCGTTGGACTTGCCCGCGCCTTCGAGGATCTTGGTGTTGATCTCGGCTTCGCTCAGGCCCTGGCGGGCGTACTTGGCGTAGAGCTGCTGGTAGGACGGCCCCAGCTTGTCGGCGTACTTCGCCAGGTTGCGCTGCTCGAAGACGGTCTTGAGGATGGGGTTGCCCTGGCTCCGCACGCTTGCCTTCAGGCCATTGCGGGCGTCGACCGCCCACTTTGCCGCCTGTTTCTGGGTGACGATGCCGTCCTTGACCAGTCCCTTGGCGGTCTCGGTGATGCCCTTGGCGCCCTGCTCGTAGACCGTGCGCAGGTAGGCCTCCTGCATGGCCACCACGCTGCCGTAGTCGATCACGTTGCTCGTGCCCTTGACCGCCGGTGCGTTCAGTCCATCGCTGCCGTCGCCGTCGCCGTCGCCGTCGCCTTCGCCGGGCCCCTGGCCGTCGGACAGCTTGGCGTTCGGGTCGGCCATGTAGCCGTCCCAGGTCTCGTGGACCTCGAAGGTCCGGTAGGCGTAGGGGAAGTTCTTGGGGTTGCTGCCGCCGAAGGGCACCAGGGTGTGGGTGACCTCGATCCACGCGGACCAGGGACGCTCCTTGCCGCCAGCCTCGCCCTTCTTGATCATGTCCTGGCTGAGGGTGAGCGTGGGGTGGGGCCAGGTGTAGCTCTCCTCGTAGACCAGCTTGTCGTTGGCGTCGTAGACGGACCAACGACGGCGGAAGGAGCTCATGCCCCAGCCGTCCCAGTCGTTCACCGAGACCGAGCCGCTGCCGTCGTAGCCCTCCTTGATGATGGGATCGACGACGGACAGGCCGGGCTTGTGCACGCCGCCGGACGGCGCAGCGGGCAGGCGCGCCAGCGCGGGCTCGCCGGTGGAGTCCCCCTTGCCGAAGGCCAGCTGCTCGCCGCCCGCGCGGGCCTCCTGTTCCTCGGTGTCGCCCTCGGACGTGGCGGCCAGCCTGCCCGGGGTCGCCCCCATGGCGGCCTGATCCCCGCCCTGCTGGAGCGCGTGCACCACCTCGTGCCGGACGACCTCGCGAGAGGGCGAGTCCTCGGAGAAGGCGAGCACGTTCTGGACGCAGAAGGCCCGCGCCTGGACGGCTTCAAAGGCGGCCTGGGCCTCCGGGCCGAAGAACACCTCCAGGTTGCTGAGGTCGGCCCCGAGCTCTTGGGAGAGCTCCTCCTCGAACGGCAGCCGGCCCGGGCTTCCCTGGCGGGCCGTGTCGAGCGCGGCCGCGGCGGACTCGGGGCTCGGGGGGCCCCCGTCGGGCAGCGCGTCCTGGGCTGCGGCGTTGCCGTGCATGCGGGCGAGCGCCCGCGGGGAGCCCGCCGCTCCCTGCCCGGTGGCCGCTGCGGGCCCCGGCGTAGGGGCATCCCGGCCCTGTTCCGGCGCGGTGCGCAAGGTGGCGCGGGAGAGCATGGAAGGCCGCCTCTCGGGCGGAGGAGGCTCCACCCATGGGCGAGAGGGTAGCCACGGACCCGCAGGGTGACCACCAGCGAACAGCCCACACCGACGAAGAATCCAGGTGATCCGGTCAATCACTCCCGGACCAGGACGAGCGTCGCCAGCTCCTCGATCGCGGCCCCGGTGAGCTGGGTGCCGTCGGCGCTGACCGTCACCTCGCCCGCGTCCACCCAGTCGGCCTCCAGGTAGCTGATGACCCAGGCCCGGGCGGTCTCGCCCGCCTCGAGGCCCCAGCGGTTGTCGAAGGTCACCGCCACCGGCACGTAGGACAGGGACTTGAAGGGCCCCAGGTACCAGACCCCCAGGGTCTCCTCGAAGGGGATGAGCTCCGGGATCGCCGGTGGCACGGCACCCTGGAGCACGCCGTCGGGCTCCCACGGCGCCAGCCAGAGCTCGTCCGGGTCGACGGTCAGGTGCAGGCCGTCGACGAGCTCCACGGTCCCCGGAGCCTCCGGCAGTGGCACCGCGGGCTGCAGGGCCGGCATGACCACCGGCTCGGTGAGGGCGATGTCCTCGCCCGGGCCCAGGGGCAGCATGAACAGGGGGATGCCCACGCCGTGCTGGCCGGTGAGGTCGACGAAGGTCAGAGGGTAGTCGTCGGCCTCGACCCCGGGCAGCAGGAAGGTGCCGTCGGCGGCGGAGTCGTCGGAGACGCAGGCGGCGCGGCAGAGCATGACCTGGATGCCCTCCAGGGGCGCCCCGGCCTCGTCGATGACCTGGCCGGACAGCGAGCCGAGGGGGATCGCCGTCTCCGTGGTGCTCGTGTCGCCGGTCACCGAGTCCACCGGAGTCGCCGAGTCCACCAGAGTCGCCGAGTCCACCGGAGTCGCCGAGTCCACGGGGGTGGCGGAGTCGCCGGCCAGCACCGACGTGGTGTCGGCAGGCGCGGGGCAGGCGAGGAGCAGGAGCGCGAACACGGCCTCAGCCTACCCGCGCCCGGTCCCGGGCGGGGCCGCGTTAGCCCGTCCCATGCCCGGGGCGCCTCCGTGAGCGGTCACCGCCGACGTCGGGTCCTGGCGGGCCTCGGCGCGCTGCTGGTCCTAGCCCTCGTGCTCGTCGACCGGGCCGCCGGGTGCACGGCCGAGCAGCGGGTCCAGAGCGTGCGGTCCGACGCCCGGGTGGACCTGGTGCTTCGAGACGGCGTGCCGACGTGGATCACGGACCAGGGCGAGCACCACAACCGGGCCTGCCGCCCCGCCCCTGGAGGGCTGCGGGTGGCCGCCCTGGGCTCGTCGATCCTGCACGGCAGCGGGGTCGTGCCGGACCAGAGCTGGGCGCCCGCCCTCCAAGCCCTGCTGCCCGGCCCGGCGGGGTGCGTACACAACCTGGCCGAGCCTGCGAGCGCCTTCGAGACCCAGCTGGCCCTGGCCAGGCACCTGCTGCCGGCGCTGGCGCCGGACCTGGTGCTGTGGGAGATCTGGGGCAACTCCCCCCACCGCTTCACGGTCGTGGGCGACGTGGCCTGGAATTTCGGGCCTCTGCGGCCCGAAGGCGGCGGCCCGCCCTCGCTGCTGGGGCTGCCCTTCGAGGAGCAGCTCTTCCGCTGGTCGGGGACCTGGCGCCTCTTGAGTGTGCAGCAGGACCCGCCGCCTCCACCCTCCGGGGGCGTCGGCGCCCGCTGGCAGCCCCTGATCGAGGATGGCCTCGACCCGGCGCTGGCCCTCATCCGCTCCCTGGGCGCCCGGCTGGTGCTGGTGGCGGTGACGCCCCTCGACCGCCCCTTCGCCCAGACCGCCGAGCGGCTGCCCGAGGGCCACCAGCTGGTGCGTGGCTGGGCCCGGGACCACGACGTGCCCTGGATCGACGTCGCTGCGGCCTGGACCGACCTGGACCCCGAGGACCTGCGGCTGGACCCGTGCTGCCACCTGAACCCGGCGGGTCACGCGGCGCTGGCGGAGCTGCTGGCAGAGCGACTGGGCCCGCCTCCAGCAAGCTGGGTCCCCGACTGAGGCCACCGGCCAATCGCGCCCGGCAAGTGATGGGGTCAGATCCTTAAGCCGCAGGTGTCAGACCCTCATCCTTGATACTTTCCCGCAGGTGTCAGACCCTCGCCGCAGGTGTCAGACCCTCACCCTTGATACTTTATGAAGTGTCAAGGATGAGGGTCTGACACCTGGTTTGAAGTGTCAAGGATGAGGGTCTGACACCTGGTTTGGTTTGCTTTATGAAGTGTCAAGGATGAGGGTCTGACACCTGGTTCCCCTGGTTCCTACGAAGTGTCAAGGATGAGGGTCTGACACCTGGTTCTCCTGGTTCTCATGGTTCTCCTGGTTCTCAGACACCTGGTTCCTGCCTGGTTCCCGACACCTGGTTCCCTGGTTGTCAGAGCGTGCGGTCCGACGCCCGGGTGGCCGGGCGCGGTAGTCTGGGCGACGGCGGATCGAGGGGAGCAGGGCGACGTGATGGTGTGGCTGACCGCTTGCGTGCTGGGGTCGCCGGCGCTCCTCGCCTGCAGTGGCGACCCCGCACCGCCCGCCACCGGCGGCTCGCCCTCCACCATCGACTCCGGCACGCCCACCGACTCGACCACCCCCACCGACTCCGCCACCACCGCCGACCGCTACCACCCCCAACAATTCGCGGATCCAGCGGTCCACGGCCTCGAAGCCAAGCTCCAGCAGGACGACTGCCGGGCCTGCCACGGGGGCGAGCTGGAGGGCGCCGGCGGCGGCGAGGCCCCCGGCTGCGACGACTGCCACAGCGACGGCTGGCGCCAGGACTGCGTCTACTGCCACGGGGGCACCGAGGACCGGACCGGAGCTCCGCCGGAGGACATCGACGACAGCACCGACCCGGGCGAGCTGAGCTACAGCCCACACCCGATCCACGTCCGGGACACCGCGCTGAAGACCGCCTTCCCCTGCGAGACCTGTCACGTGGTGCCGACCGACGCCCTGGACGCCGGCCACTTCATCGTCGGGGACGGCACCGCAGGGGTCGCCGAGGTGGACTTCGGCGCAGGGGTGTCGACAGAGACCGCCTGGAGCAGCTCCGCTCAGAGCTGCAGCACCACCTGGTGCCACGGCGACGGCCAGGGCCACAACGGCACCATCCGAGTCGGTGAGACCGAGTCCTGCGACGGCTGCCACGCCGGCCCCGACAGCAGCCGCGAGGCCATGCAGAGCATGAGCGGCAAGCACGTGAACCACCTCGAACACGGCTACACCTGCCGCCACTGCCACGAGTCCACCGCCGACGACGACGGCAACATCGTGGACCCGGCCGGCCACATCGACGGCACCCCGCTGGTGCACATCCCCGACGCGGCCGAGGTGAGCGTGGACCTCAGCGGACCGACACCGACCTGCAACGGCACCTGCCACGGGGAGCGGCACAACGATCGGCCCTGGGACCGAGACGCGGAGTAGCGGGCACCCACGGTTGGTGGATAATCACCATCATTGATGATTATTCTTCAATGTGAGCCTTGCTCCCGCCCCGCCAGCCCCGCTCCAGGCTGGCACACCTCCTGCATCCGGGCGCTCGCGATGAACGCGCTGCTCCTCCTCTGCTGGCTCACCCCAGCCGCCGCCCAGGACCCCGCTCCCCTGGTCGAGGCGGCCCTGGCCTCCCACCCCTCCCTCGCGGCGCTCGAGGCGCGGGTCGAGGCCCTCGAGGCCCAGGCCACCGGAGCGGGCAGCTGGGCGGATCCGCGCCTGGCTCTGGA
This sequence comes from uncultured Enterobacterales bacterium, assembly GCA_964344945.1. Classification (GTDB taxonomy): domain Bacteria; phylum Myxococcota_A; class UBA796; order UBA796; family CAJQPC01; genus CAYFPX01. The sequence goes on along the minus strand of CAYFPX010000027.1, from coordinate 45,898 downwards.
GCTGTCGAACCTGCCGCTGGACTCGTTTCGGCTCAGAGACCACCCCATGGCCGGCGTGCAGGTGAAGGTCCAGCAGACCCTGCCCGGCCCCGGCACTCCCGGCGCCGAGCGCCAGGCGGCCGACCTGGCGGCCCAGGCCGCCGGCCTGCGGGTCGCCGAGGCCGAAGACGCCCTGGCCCTGGCGGTCACCCTGACCTGGTGGGACCTGACCCTGACCCGCCAGCTCCAGCGGGTGACGGCGACCCACCTGGACCGCACCGAAGAGCTGCTCGAGGCGGTCACCGCCCGGTACGAGGTCGGCACCGCGGGCCAGTCCGCGGTGGTCCGCCTCGCCCTCCTGCGGGATCGACTCCAGGACGACCTGGCCGACTACACGACCCGCACCGCGGCGCTCACCATCGCGCTGGCGGCGGCCACACAGAGCGCGGTCGCCCAGCCCATCGACACCCCGGCCGAAGTCCAGGTCCGACCGCTGCCAGACCAGACCGGCACCTGGCTGACCGAGGCCCAGCGCAGCCGCCCCGAGCTGGTCCGACTGGAGGCCGAGGCCCGGGCCTCCGAAGCCGCCGGCGAAGCGGCCGCCCTGGGCGCACGGCCCGAGCCGACGGTCTGGCTGGGCTACCGGCTGCGCACCCACGCCGCCGATCCCCAGGACCTGGTCTCGGTGGGCGTGAGCGTGCCGATTCCCACCGGCAGCCGCACCCGCGCGGGCGCAGCCGAGGCCACCCACCAAGCCCACGCCCGCGCCGCCCGGGCGCAGAGCGACGCCCGGTCGCTGGCCCTCTCCGCCGACCTGGCCGCCGCCGAGGTCGCGTGGCGCCGCGCCACGCAGAAGGCCGAGACCTACCGCACGACCCTGCTGCCCGCAGCCCAGGCCGCCCTGGAGACCACCCTGGCCGACTACACCGTCGACCGGGCCACCTTTGCCAGTCTCTACGAGGCCGAGGTCGCCCTGCTGGACCTGGAGCGGGCCTGGCGCAGGGCGGTGGTCGACACCTGGCGGCTGGAGGCCCGGGTCGAAGCCCTCATCGGCGCGCCCATCGACACCGGAGGTGTGGAGTGATGCGCACGCTCCTGACCCTGCTGACCGGCCTGCTGCTCATCGCCTGCGGCCCCCTCGCGGAGCACGGCCCCGCCGATCACGGGGAGCCCGCTTCTCCCGAGGCGCAGCTCTACACCTGTGGCATGCACCCCGAGGTCGTCCAGGAGGGCCCGGGCAGCTGCCCGATCTGCGGCATGGACCTGGTGCCCATGGCCGCCAACCGCACCGCCAGCACGGTCACCATCGACCCGGTCGTGGTCCAGAACATGGGCGTGCGCACCCAGCTCGCGGAGCGCCAGACCGTGTTCCGCCACCTGCGCACCATCGGCGAGGTCGAGGTCGGCGAAGACGAGGTCTCGGTGGTCAACCTGCGCTACTCCGGCTGGGTCGAGTCCATCCGGGTGGACCGCACCGGCGACCCGGTGGAGCGGGGCCAGACCCTGTTCGAGGTCTACAGCCCCGAGCTCGTCGCCGCCCAGGAGGAGCTCCTGCTGGCCCTGCGCACCCAGGGCGCCGAGAGCCGGCTCGCCCAGAGCGCCCGCCGCAAGCTCGAGCTGTGGGACCTGTCCAAGCGAGACATCGACGGCATCGTCGCCAGCGGCGAGGTCCGCCGGACCTTCTCGGTGCGAGCCCCCCGGGGCGGCTTCGTGCTGCACAAGGACATCGTCGAAGGCGCCCGGGTCAACGCCGGCCAGGACCTGTACCGGATCGGCAACCTGAAGCGGATCTGGGTCACCGCCGAGGTCTACGAGTTCGACGCCCCCTGGGTCGCGCTCGGGCAGAAGGCGCAGATGGCGCTGAGCCACCAGCCCGGCGAGGTCCTCGAAGGCCAGGTCGCCTACATCTACCCGACCCTCAACGAAGGCAGCCGGACCCTGACGGTGCGCCTGGAATTCGACAACCCGGGCATCGCGCTCAAGCCCGGCATGTTCGCCACGGTCACCATCGAGTACCGGCGGGCCGACGACGTGCTGGCCATCCCGACCGAGGCGATCCTGTTCTCGGGCAAGCGCCAGCTGGTCTTCGTGGACCTGGGCGACGGGCACTTCGAGCCCCGGGAGATCACCACCGGCCTGGTGGGAGACCGCCAGCTCACCGAGGTGACGAGCGGGCTGGCGGTCGGCGAGCGCGTGGTCGCCAGCGGCCAGTTCCTCATCGACTCGGAGAGCCAGCTCCAGGAGGCGGTCTCCAAGCTGATGGCACGGCGCAGCGGCGAGGCCTCGGCGACCCCGGACTTCCCCGACCTCTACACCTGCCCCATGCACCCGGAGGTGCAGCAGCACGAGCCGGGCCGGTGCCCGGAGTGCGGCATGGACCTGGTCGTGGTCGAGGAGGCCGCGACGCCGAGCGAGCCCAGCGAGCCCAGCGAGCCCAGCGAGCCCGGCGAGGGCCTCTACGTCTGCCCGATGCACCCCTCGGAGACCTCCGAAGAGCCCGGACGTTGCGGCATCTGCAACATGTTCCTCGTCCAGCAGGACTGACGTGATCGCCCGGATCATCGAGTGGAGCCTGCACAACCGGGCCTTCGTCCTGCTGGTCACGGCGATGCTGGCGCTGGGAGGCCTGTGGGCCCTGCGCACGACGCCCATCGACGCCATCCCGGACCTCTCAGACGTCCAGGTCATCGTGATCACCGACGTGCCCGGCCAGGCCCCCCAGGTGGTCGAGGACCAGGTCACGACGCCCCTGTCCGCCGCCATGCTCGCGGTACCGCACGCCCAGGACGTGCGTGGCTACAGCTTCTTCGGCCTGTCGCTGCTCTATGTGATCTTCGACGACGGGACCGACCTCTACTGGGCCCGCAGCCGGGTCCTGGAGTACCTCAACACCGCCAGCGAGCGCCTGCCCGAAGGCGTGGTCCCCCGGCTCGGCCCCGACGCCACCGGGGTGGGCTGGATCTACCAGTACGTGCTCACGGACAGCACGCCGAGGGCCCGCCTGCTCCGGGCCGCCCTGGACGTCGACGGCTCCGGCGTGGTCGAGCTCGACGAGGTCCCTGGCCCCCAGGGCACCGGCTACACCTACCGCGCCGCCCAGCTCCAGGACCTGCTCGCCGACGGCGACGACCCGGTGGACGCCGCCAGGCACCTGACCCTGGCCTTCGACAAGGACGACCAGGACGGCCTCTCCCCCGCCGAGCTGCGGGCCGCCGCGAACTTCGCCGGGGTGGACCTGGCCGAGCTGCGCAGCCTGCAGGACTACTACCTGCGCTACGACCTGATGAGCCTGGACGGCGTGGCGGAGATCGCCGCGGTGGGCGGCTTCGTCAAGCAGTACCAGGTCGAGGTCGACCCGGAGCGGCTCCGGGCCTACGGCGTGACCCTGGGCCAGGTGAAGACCGCCATCCAGCGGGCCAACCAGGACGTCGGCGGCCGCATGCTGGAGCAGGCCGAGACCGAGTTCATGGTGCGCGGCGAGGGCTACATCACGTCGGTCGACGACCTGCTCACCGTGCCGGTCAAGGTCGCCCCGACCAGCCACACCCCGGTGCTGCTGCGCCAGGTCGCTCGGGTCGTGCTGGGCCCCGAGGTCCGCCGGGGGCTCGTGGACTGGAACGGCCAGGGCGAGGTGGTCAGCGGCATCGTGCTGCTGCGGGTCGGGGAGAACGCCCAGGCGGTGGTGGAGCGGGTGGAGCAGCGCCTCGAGGAGCTGCGGCCCGGGCTGCCGCCCGGGGTGGAGCTGCACGCGTCCTACGACCGGACCAAGCTCATCCAGCGAGCCATCGACACCCTGACCCGGAAGCTCACCGAAGAGCTGCTGGCGGTGGTGCTGATCTGCAGCCTCTTCCTGCTGCACGTGCGCTCGGCCCTGGTCGCCGTGATCACCATCCCGGTCGGCGTGCTCATCAGCTTCCTGCTCATGCGCCTGGTCGGCCTGAACGCCAACATCATGAGCCTGGGCGGCATCGCCATCGCCGTCGGCGTCATGGTCGACGCCGCCGTGGTGATGGTCGAGAACCTGCACAAGCACCGGGAGCGACGGCCCGACGCCGATCACTGGACCCGGGTGCGGGACGCCGCGGTCGAGGTCGGCCCGGCGCTCTTCTACAGCCTGCTCATCGTGACGGTCAGCTTCCTGCCGGTGTTCACCCTGCAACAGCAGGAGGGCCGGCTCTTCGCGCCCCTGGCGTGGACCAAGACCTTCGCCCTGGGGGCCAGCGCGGTCCTGGCCGTCACCCTGATCCCGGTGCTCATGCACCTGTTCGTCCGGGGCCGGACCCCACGCGAGGACCAGAACCCCCTGGCCCGGCTCTCCATCGCCGCCTACCGTCCGATCCTCGAAGGCACCCTGAAGGCCCCGTGGCTGGTCATCATGCTGGCCCTGGCCCTGGCCGGAGCCACCCTGCTGCCCCTCAAGCAGCTCGGCAGCGAGTTCATGCCGCCCCTGAACGAGGGCGACCTGCTCTACATGCCGACCACCCCGCCGGGGCTGAGCATCACCAAGGCCCGGGAGCTGCTCCACCAGACCGACAAGCTCATCGCCACCCACCCCCAGGTGGACCAGGTCCTGGGCAAGATCGGCCGGGCGGAGACCGCCACGGACCCGGCGCCGCTGACGATGATCGAGACGACCATCCTGCTCACGGATCCGGACACCTGGCCCGAGGGCCAGACCATCGAGGGCATCGCCCGGGAGCTCGACGCCCGGGTCCAGCTGCCCGGCGTGACCAACGCCTGGACCATGCCGATCAAGACCCGGATCGACATGCTGGCGACGGGCATCAAGACCCCGGTGGGGATCAAGCTCCTGGGCGACGACCTGGCCGAGCTCGACGCCCTGGGCCAGCAGATCGAGGCGGTGGTCGCCGAGGTGGAGGGCGCCAGCTCGGTCTACAGCGAGCGGGTCACCGGGGGGAACTTCATCGACATCACGGTCCGGCGGTCCGACGCCGCCCGATACGGCCTGAACGTGGCCGACGTACAGGACGTGGTGAAGAGCGCCATCGGCGGCATGAACGTCACCTGGACGGTCGAGGGGCTGGAGCGCTACCCCGTGAACCTGCGCTTCCCCCGGGAGCTACGCAACGACCTGCAGTCCCTGAGGCGGGTCGCGGTGCCCACCCCGCTGGGGCACACCGTGCCCCTCGGACAGGTGGCCGACGTCACGGTCGAGAAGGGCCCACCGGCCGTGAAGAGCGAGAACGCCCGGCGCACGGCGTGGATCTACGTGGACCTGGAGACCTCGGACATCGGTGGCTTCGTGGACCGGGCGCGGCAGGCCGTCGACGAGCAGGTCGTGCGTCCCGCCGGCGTGTCCCTGGAGTGGTCGGGTCAGTACGAGTACATGCAGCGGGCCAACGAGCGGCTGGCGGTGGTCGTGCCGCTGACCCTGGGCATCATCTTCGTGCTGCTGTATCTGCACTTCACCCGGGTGGCGGAGACCGTGATGGTCATGGCCGGCACCCTGGTGTTCGCGCCCATCGGGGGCATCTGGTTCCTGTGGTTGGCGGACTTCAACCTGTCGGTGGCGGTGGGGGTCGGCTTCATCGCCCTGGCAGGGCTGGCCGCCGAGACCGGCGTGGTGATGCTGGTGTACCTGGACGAGGCGATCGGCCGGTACCGCCGCGAGGGCCGACTCACCTCGGTCGCGGCGCTGCACGACGCGATCCGAGAAGGTGCGGTGGACCGGGTCCGGCCCAAGATCATGAGCGTCACGACCACGATCATCGGGCTGCTGCCGATCCTGTGGGGCACCGAGACCGGTGTGCGGGTCACCAAGCGCATCGCCGCACCGATGGTCGGTGGGCTGGTGAGCTCGACGGTGCTGACCCTGGTGGTGCTGCCGGCGCTCTACCTGGTGTGGAAGCGGGTCCAGCTACGCGAAGAGCTGTCCTGATGCCCATCCTCTTCGCCGACGACGACGCCCAGGGCCGCAAGGTCGCGGTCTACTCCTTGCGCAAGGCCGGCTTTTCGGTCGACGACTTCGCCGACGGGACTTCGGCCCTGCAGGCCTTCGACCCCGACCGCCACGAGGTGGTCGTCACCGACCTGAAGATGCCTGGGGTGCCCGGCCAGGAGGTGCTGGCGACGATCCGCAAGCGGGCGCCGGAGGTGCCCGTGATCGTGATCACCGCCTTCGGTGGCGTGGACGTGGCGGTCGAGGCCATGCGGGCCGGTGCCTTCCACTTCCTGGAGAAGCCGTTCTCCCGGGACGCCCTGGTGATGACCGTGGAGCGGGCCTTGGAGACCCGGCGACTCCGGGCCGAGAACGCCCGGCTCCGTGCGGGCAGGGCCATCGAGCGGCCGATCGTGGCCGGCTCGCCGGCGATGCAGGCCGTGCTGGCCCTGGCGGATCGCGTCGCGGCCAGCGACACCGTGGTGCTGATCACCGGCGAGAGCGGGACCGGGAAGGAGCTGATCGCCCGCCGCCTCCACGGCCGCTCGGCGCGGGCCCAAGGCCCCTTCGTGGCGGTGAACTGCGGCGCCATCCCCGCGGAGCTGCTGGAGTCCGAGCTCTTCGGCCACGTGCGCGGAGCGTTCACCGGCGCCGTGCAGGACCGGTCAGGCCACTTCCGGGCGGCGGCGGGCGGGACCTTGCTCTTGGACGAGCTCGGCGAGCTGCCACTGGCGCTCCAGCCCAAGCTCCTGCGGGCACTCCAGGAGGGCCTGGTCACCCCGGTGGGCAGCGACGAGCCCGTCGCAGTGGACGTGCGCATCGTGGCCGCGACGAACCAGGACCTGGAGCACCAGGTCGCCGCGGGGGCCTTCAGAGAGGACCTCTTCTACCGCCTCGACGTGCTGCGCATCGAGGCCCCGCCCCTGCGCGACCGGCCCGACGACGTCTTGCTCCTGGCCCGGGCCTTCCTCGACGAGTTCGCCGCCGGTCGGGAGCTGCGACTCGGCCGAGACGTCGCACGGGCGCTCCAGGAGCGGGAGTGGCCAGGCAACGTGCGGGAGCTGCGCAACGCCTGCGAGCGGCTGGCCCTGCTGGCGCCGGGCGAGCGGGTCCGGGTGCAGGACCTGCCCCGGGATCGCCGCCTCGCCCCGAACGATGACAGCTGGCTCCAGCACGTGCCCCCGGGCCTGGGTCTGGTGGCGCTGGAGCTGGCCTGGATCCGGCACGCCCTGGCCCAGACGAATTGGAACATCTCGGCGGCCGCCCGGCGGCTGGGGGTGCCTCGGCACGTGCTGGTCTACCGGATCGAGAAGCACGGGCTGGATCGCCCGGGGTGAACAGCTGGTGAGCCCCTGCCACCCGGGGGCATCCCCGGCTACCCTTGGGGCCCGATGCCACGCCTTCCCCTGCTCGCCGCCCTGCCCGCCGTCGCCCTCTGCGCCTGTTGGTGGGGCCCGCGGGAGGTCGCCACCGACACCGGCTGGCTGGAGCGCCCCTCCGACGACCCGGACCAGGGCGACGACCCGCAGCTGACCCGGTCCGAGTTCTTCAACCCCGACTGGTGGACCTTGGAGATCTGGGGCTACCACGACGGCCAGCGGCTCACGGAGTTCCAGTACCACTCGGCCAGCTCGGGCCAGGTCCCGGCCTTCGCCATCCTGCGCTTCACCGACACCCGCTGGGACGAGGACGAGCAGGAGTGCTACTGGGCCGGTTCCGTCGAGATCCAAGGCTGGACCACGCTCACCGAGGACCAGTACGACGCCTGGGGCTTCACCCTGGAGCTCACGGACACCACCTGCGGCGACTTCGACAGCGACATCTGGTTGTCGAGCAGCCCGACCTGGATCATCGAGAACCACTACTACAGCCTGGCCTTCCGGCCGCCTTCGAGCGAGCTGGATGCCGCCCTGACGAACGACACCGACGGCCCGATGTCCTGGGCGAAGTGGGACGACGACGTCGCCAAGACCCTCCAGCTGGGCTTCGAGCGGGAGCAGGGGGAGTGGGAGCACTTCATGGCCGGCGCGGCCTATGCGCTGATGACCGAGGGGGACATCGTGGTGTGGTCCCCCACCGGCCGACCCTACCCGGTGGAGACCCACGGGGACATGTCCGGGCACGTGGTGGCGGCGGGGTCGCTCTTCGGGCTGGATGTGGGCCTGTTCTTCTGACCGTGCTGGGAGCCCCGAGAGGGGTTGGAGACGACGCACGGACCCGGAGAGGCCTTGTCCCTGTGGCTGATCATGGACCGCCGACACGCCGACCTCAGGGGCCGCTGGCTGCAGCGGGAGCGTGGCCACCGACGACTGCGGGTGACCGCGGGATCGCCGTCGAGTCGTACTATCCGCCGGAGGTCGACCCGTTTACACCGGGCCCCTCCCCCCGCCACGACACCCCCACACTCACCCCCCACCCCGTCGACGCATTGTCCGCCCAGTAGATCTGCTGGAAGCCCGCCTCGACCGATAGCCCCTGCCACACCGTGCCCGCGGCGCCGATGGACCACTGGTGGAAGGCCTGGGCCAGCTCGTCCGCCACCGGGTTCCAGATCCCGTTCAGGTCCAGGTTCACCCAGCCCATCGAGCGGCCCCTGAGGGTCGGCGCCAGGCCCACCTGGAGGTGGTAGATCGCGCCGTTGACCCGGATCGGCTCCAGGTGCCGAGCCGGGATCAGCAGGGTCCGCCACTTGTAGCCGAGCTCCTCGACGAACCAGACCCAGTGCTCCCCCAGCGGCACCGCCTGGCCGGCGGCGGCGATGAAGTCGAAGTCCACCTGGGGATCGCCCAGAGCCGGGTGGGAGGTGCCGCCCAGGCCGTCGTCGTAGAGCGGGATCCGGGTCCGGACCTGGAGCGAGGCCGGCGCCTCGAGCCTGGGGATGTCCCAGACCAGGCCCAGGCCCAGGTCGCCGGGGCCTCGGGCGTTGTAGACCCACCCGGTGGTGGGGTCGAAGTTCCGGCCCCAGGCATAGGCCGCCTGGACGATGGCCTGGAAGCCCTTGCCGAGCCCGACCTCGGCGTAGAGCGTGGCCAGCTGGCCCGTGTACTCCAGGGTCCCGTCGTCCTCGACCGCGGGATCGTCGTAGACGTCGGCGTCGAAGTGGCTGCCGCCTACCTTGACGTAGTGGGCGCCGGGCTCGCGGACCCAGGGGCCGGCCTGGGACGCGGCGACGAAGGACAGGAGCAGGGTCATCTCCCTGCATGATGCGGGAGAGCGCCGTTGGATGCAGCCCCGGGTGCCGGCGGGCTGGGCCGGCCCCCGGAGCGCAGTGGGGTCCTAGAACCCGCTGTTGGAGAGGCTGCGCGGAGGCGTGGGCCTCTCACCGTTCGCCGCGTTCGGCGGGGTGGGCCGCTTGCCGGGAGCCGCGCCCTGGCCAGCCATCGGCCCCTTGCCGCCGGCCTTGGCGCCCTTGCCCTTGCCAGCGCGGCGCTTGGCCTGCCGGGCCTTGAACTCGTTCGACTTCTCGATCATCAGCCCCTGCAGGGCCTTGGACTGCTGGGGGGTCAGGTCCAGCTCCTCGACGATCTCGTGGTGCATGGTCTTGACTCGGGCCGGGACCTCTTCGGGCCAGGTGTTCCGGCCCTTCTTCGCAGGCGGTCCGACACCGCCGGCGGGACCTCGCTTGTTCGCGGCGCCGGGCACGCCGGGCACCGCGCGGGAGCCAGGGGCGGCGAAGTCGCTGGCGCCGGGGGTGAAGCCGGTGTCGGCGCCGAGGCCCTGGACCGGGCGGGGGGTGAAGGCGTCCTGCGCGATGGCCGCGCCGCCGATGCCGAGAGTGCCGATCAGGGTGCCGATGAGGATGGAGCGCATCATGGTTGTTTCTCCTGTGGGTGCGTTCCCAGCGTGGGAAGCAGTGGGGTAGACGGGTCCTCTGTTGCGCAGACCTTGTCAGTCGGTGAAGGCTCCCTGTGGCGTGTGAAGGATCGTGAAGACCAGCCCCTGGGAGGTGCTCGGGGTGCCCGAGGGCAGCTCGGCGGCGGAGGTCAAGAAGGCCTGGCGCAAGCTGGCCCTGGAGCACCACCCGGACCAGAATCCGGACGACCCGGAGGCGGAGCGGCGCTTCAAGGCGGTCCAGGCCGCGTACGAGGCCTTGGCCAGCGGGGTAGAGGCGCCCGCGGCGCCGGAGGGGCAGGGCCCGGACGACGACTGGCTCGACACCCTGGCTTGGATGGCCGCTCACCACGCGCGAGAGGTCAAGGTCGAGCTGCTGCCCCGGTACGTCGCCGCCTACGGCCTGGGCCACACCCTGCTCTGGCACCTCCAGCAGGCCCTGGAGGCCCGGGACCTGGCGGGCCGGGCCCCGGCGCTCGCGCCCTCGGCCTGGGGCCGCTGGCGGATCCGCAGGGCCCTGCGGCACGTGCTGGTGGACGTGAGCGAGCGTCGCTGGGCGTCGAACCTGGTGCAGCTCGAGCGCACCCACAAGGGCGCGACCCTGTGGCTCGAGGCCTACGGCTTCTGGCGACACGCCCCCCGGGACGAGGACGACCTGCGCCAGGCGGTCTTCCGGACCGTCGAGCTGGGGCTCACCGGGGCCCTGGCCCTGGCGCTCCGGCTGCCGGGCCAGGCGCGGTCCGCGGATGAGGCGATCGCCCTGGACGGGGCCCGCTGGCGCCAGCAGCTGGTGTGGCGGTCGATCTGGGTGGGAGTGGCGGTGTTGGGGGGGACGCTGTTGATCACGGCCTGGTTGGCGCAGCGGTGATCAGTCCCAGCTCACGTCCACGGGGTAGGTGACCATCAGCCCATCGGGCATGTCGTGGGCCGGGAAGTCGGCCTTCTCCAGCACCGCTCCCACGCAGGCACCGTACTCGGGCGGGGCCTCGCCGCCGTCGACCAGCTCGACCCGGCTCACCACGCCGTCGCAGCCGACCGTCAGCTCGAAGGTCAGGTGCACGCTGGGCAGGCCCTGCGGGCGCCCGCAGTAGAGCGCGGTCTGGATCACGCCGTTCAGCGCGGTGCGGACCTGGTGGTAGTCGAGGCCCTGGGCGGCGATGAGCTCGCCCTCCTCGGGGTCGCCCTCGATGGCGAGGCAGGGCTCGGGCTTGGGCGAGGGCAGCCGGTCGGCGGGAGCGGCGCCCAGCAGGAGCCCCAGGAGCACACCGCTCACGGCAGCGCCAGAGGCCAGGTCACGACCGCCTTGCTGCCCCGCTCCAGGGGCGGGAAGGCCACACTCCGCAGGACCTTCAGCACGCAGTCCTCGGTCGCGGGGTGCCGCAGGGTGGTGGAGCGGATCCGGGCGTCGGAGACCGCGCCCGCGGGGTCGAGGGTGAAGTGCAGCAGCAGCTTGCCAGCGCCAGGGGCGGCGTGGCAGGCCTTCAGGGCGTCGGCGTGGGTGTGGATGACCTCTTCGACGGCCTCGTTGGCAATGCCACCGATGACCACCGGGCGCTCCAGGATCGGCTCGCCGCCGATGCGGCCGGCCGGGGGGTCGGCCGGGGTCTCGACGGGCGCAGGCGGCTCCGGCGCCGTGCTGGGCGGCAGGGACTCGTCGGAAGCACAGGCCAGCAGCAGGAGCCACACGGCCCAGTGTCCCACGGGCCGCCGGCTGGACGGGCGGGGCTGCGGCCGATCAGCGGCCGACGCAGAAGCCGAAGTCCGTCGCCTCCCCGGCGGCGAGCTCCAGGTTCCACCACTCCCCTTCGAAGCGCACCCGGCTGCCGAGCGGGGCGGCCTGGGCGCTCCACCAGCTGTCGAGGGAGCCGCCGAGCTCGGCGACCAGGGACCAGGCCACGGTCCGGTCCGCGGGGTTCTCCACCACCACGTCGGCACACCAGCCGCCGGACCAGCTGCTCGTCACGGTCCAGCTGACGTGGAGCTCGGGTGCGGGCTCGGGGATCGCGCCGGGCTCGCCGAGGAAGCCCTCGTCGTCGGTCCAGGCGCCGGGCGCGGAGAGACCGGAGGCCGCGGGGCCGTCGCCTGCTCCGTTCTCCCCGAGGCGGGTGCCGAAGTGGTCGAGCTGCAGGGCGGCGGCGACCAGGCCCTGGAGCGTGCCGCCCTCGGCGAGGTGGAGGTCCGCCAGGTCCCGGCGGGCACAGTCCAGGGCCAGCTCGTCGCTGGCGAAGGCCCAGCGGGTCCACTGCTCCGTGAAGCAGGTGGCGACCTCGTCGCTGTGGGCCAGGGTCGCGGCGAGCTCCTCGGCGCCGTCGAAGTCCCCGTCGGTCTCGATGGAGCGGGTGATCTCGCCGGCGGCGTCCACCGCCCCTCCGTCGTCCCTCGCCCGCCAGCGCCCCACCCCGTCGTAGTGCTCGAAGCCGAAGCCGATGGGGTCCATCAGCTCGTGGCAGACCGCGCACTCGGGCTGCTCGCTGTGGGCGGCGTAGCGCTCGCGGGTGGTCTGGCCCTCCTCCTCCGGCGGCGCGGCGGTGGCCAGGTTGGCCGGAGGCTCCGGCAGCTCCTGGCACAGCAGCCGCTCGCGCACCAGCTCTCCGCGGTGCACCGGAGAGCTGGCGGTGGGCTGGGCATGGGTGGCCATCACCGCGCCACGGGCCAGCAGGCCGGGCTCGTCCAGGGCCACCCGGCCGAAGCCGCCGAGGGGCGGGTCGGTCGGGGGCTCCAGGCCGTAGAAAGCGGCCAGCTCGGCGTCGAGCCAGGTCTCGTCGACCTGGAGCAGCTCGGCGAGGGCCCCGTCGTCCAGGAACACACCGCCGGCGAGGCGCCGAAGCTCCTCGTCGAGACCGTCGCGCACGACGGTGGAGAACGCCGGGTAGGTGTCCGTGTCCCGGCTCACCGAGGCCAGGGGCGCGACCTGGAGCCAGCCTGTGACGAAGCGCCGGAAGCCCTCGTCGCCCCGGGTCGTGTCGAGCAGTCGATCGAGCTCGTCGCGCAGGCCCTCGGGCGTGCTCAGAGTGCCCGCGGCGGCAGCGGCGAGCAGCGGGTCATCGGGGGTGGAACCCGTCACCAGGAAGCTCAGGGCCGTGGCCCGCTCCCAGGCGCTGAGCACGAAGAGCCCGTCCTCGTCCTGGGCGCCCAGCTCCGACCGGTACAGGAAGTGCGGGGACTGGAGCATGGCCTCGATGACCAGGCGCAGGCCTGCATCGCTGTCGTCGGCCTCTGCTTCCCAGAGGTCCAGGTACGCGGCCCGCTCGTCCTCCTCGATGGGTCGGCGGAAGGTGCGCAGGCCGAAGCGGGTGATGAACCGCTCGGCGCAGGCCCGGTCCGCGCCGTCGCAGTCCACGAGTGCCTCCAGGTCCGCGGCCGCGGCGGCCTCTTCGGCGAGGCCCTGGAGCTGCTCACCCCACAGGCGGTCGACCACCAGCGCGTCGGCGTCGTTGTCCCAGCCCTCGACGGCCGGGTCGGCCGCCAGGCCGGCGACCAGGTCCGCGTGCAGCCCGAGCAGGTCCTGGAGGGAGGCCTGGAGCTCGGCGGGGGTCAGGCGGCGGAGGCGGCGGACACCGGGCTCGCCGCGCTCGCAGGTCGCTTCGTCGGGACCGTCGCAGTCGTCGCCGGTGGCCCGCCCGATGAAGGTCTGCAGGGCGACGTAGCCGTCGCTGCCTGGCGGGAGCTGCACGCCGCCGGTGTGGCCCTCCGGGTGCTCGCCGGAGGGCTTCGACAGGAGCAGGGGCAGCCCGCCGACCTCGAAGCCGGCGAAGTCCAACAGCCGCTGGTGGTTCTCGGCGAGGGCGTCGTCGCGATCGACCAGGACCAGCCGCGTGTCGCTGGCGATGCCGTCGCGGGTGTGGCAAGCCACGCAGGTCACGGCGGCGATGGGGTCCCAGACCTGGTCCCGGAATTCCGCCTCGCCGGGCAGGCAGGGGGAGACCTCGCCCACGTCGACGAGGGTGTCGCACGCGAGCAGCCACAGCGCGATCACAGGCCCTCCAGGGGGCCGGTCCCCGAGGCCGGGTCGCCGAAGTGGTCCAGGTCCAGGCCCAGGGCCCGGGTGATCGACAGGAGCAGTCGGCCGTGGGGGGCACCGTCGGCGTCGACCAGGCGGTTGCCGTCGAAGCCGCCGCCAGCGACGAGCCAGCCCACGTCCTCGCAGGTGTGGGTGCGGCTGTCGCCGAGCTCCTTGGCCCAGACCACCACGGAGCTGTCGAGCAGGGAGCCGCCTCGCTCGGGATCCGGCAGCGCGTCGAGGCGCCCGAGCAGCCCGGCGAATTGGGTCGCGTACCAGCGCTCGGCTTCGAGGAAGGCGTCCAGCCCCTGGGTGTCGTCGTCGGTGCTGTGGGACAGGTCGTGGTGGGACTGGCGGTGGCCGAGCCAGCGGTGGACCGTGGGCGAGATCGTGTGGGAGCACTGCACGCTGACCACCCGGGTCAGGTCGCAGGCGAGGGCGGCGGTGGCCAGGTCGAGCTGCTGGGCGAGCAGGTCGGGGAAGGCGTCGTTGTCGTCCAGCTCCAGGGGGTCCGGCGCGTCCGGGGGCGTACAACCCTCCACGGGACTCAGGTTGCGCTCGAGCTGGTCGAGAGCGTCCAGGTGCACGTCGAGCTTCTGGCGCTCGACGGTGCCGAGGCGGCTCTGGAGGTCCTGGAGCTGGGCGCGGTTGAGGTCGAGGATGGACTGGCGCCGGCCGCGCAGGGCCTCGACCTCGGCGGGGTCGCCGCTGAGGTCGCCGAAGAGCCGGTCCCAGGCGCTGAGGGGGTCGTCGTCGGGGGTGACGAAGCGGTCGGTTGCCGCGTAGCTCATGCGGGTCTCGTCGGTGCCGCCCCAGGCCGAGGTCTGCACGCCCAGCTCCAGGCTGGGCAGCCGGGTGTGACCGCCGAGGGCGGCGGCGACGACCTGGTCCAGGCTCTGGCCTCCCGTGTCGGTGTCGGGGCCGCCGCCGTTGGTGAGCATGGCGGCGAGGCCCTGGGCGTGGCTGGAGGCGCCGTCGAAGCGCAGGCCCGGGATGGCGACCAGGCGGTCCTCCCAGCCGACGAGGGGGTCGAGGATCGGGCTGGCGCTCAGGTCGAGGCCGCCCCGCGTGCCGGGTCGCCAGAACTCGGGCACGGTGCCGTTGGGGCTGAAGAAGACGACCAGGCGGTGGGGGCCCGGGGTGGCCGCGCGGGCGGGCTGGTCGAGGAGGCGCAGCCAAGGCGCCGCGAGCAGGGCGGCGCCCGCGCCGAGCAGGGCGCGGCGGGTGGGGGGGCGGCGTGGCACGGAGGCCGGGAGGGTACCGGAGGGTGAAGGTCCGAATTGTCCAGAGTGGGTCGAAGGGGGAGGAGGCCCTGCGCCGCCCTGAGAGGGGCGCAACGTCCGTACTTCGGACCTTCGCCGGCTCTCAGTCACTCAGAGGGGCGCAACGTCCGAAGTACGGACGTTCGTCGCCCCTCAGGCACTCCGCGCCGCCCTGAGAGGGGCGCAACGTCCGTACTTCGGACCTTCGCCGGCTCTCAG
>CAYFPX010000027.1:28965-30608 GCA_964344945.1 uncultured Enterobacterales bacterium | reverse complement strand
GGCTCTCAGTCACTCAGAGGGGCGCAACGTCCGAAGTACGGACGTTCGTCGCCCCAGGCCCCGGCCCCCAAGCCCCAGGCCTCAGCCCCGAACCCACCCCAGGGTCACCTCGGCGTGGCCGTCGGCGAAGAGCTCGACCGCGTCCGGGTACAGCCGCCACCCACGCTCGCCCAGGGCCTCGCGGGCCCGGGACCAGGCCAGTGGCAGGGCCAGCTCCGCCACCACCAGTGCCGCGGTCCGCACGGCATCTCCCCGCCAGCGCGACTCGCTGATCCAGAGCCCCCCGACACACCGGTCCTCCGCCCAGTGCAGGCCCCAGATCCCCCCCGTCAACCGCCCGGCCAGCGCCCGCGACCCCCTGGGCAGCAACCCCGCCGGCAGCACCGGGTGCCGCGTGAAGTGACTCCTCGACCCGCCCGGCAGGTGCAGCACCCGACACATCTCCTCGCACCCGTGGGCGTGCAGGTCGTCGAGGAACAGCCGCGCAGTCCCGTCCCCGGCGGTGTCGAGCATGCGCCGACAGCCCGCCGGACCGCCCTCGAGAAAGGCCGCAACCTCCCCACCCCAGCGGGCCGCGACCGCCTCGGCCCACCCCTCCGGATCCCCCTCGTCACTCAGCGCCAACCGGGGCACCCCACCGTCGTCCCGCAGCACCACCCCCAGCTTGAAGTCCGCGAGCAACCGGCTGGCCAGGTCGAGGTCGACCAGCTCGGCCAGCGCGACCGACAAGCCCTCGGGCCAGACCGCCTGGAGCAGGACCTGGGCATCGCTCTCCGGCGCCACGAAGCTAAGGTACCGCTGTGCCCCAGGCAGCGCTCACCCCGTGGGTCCACACGCTCTTCGAGCCCCTGGACGACGCCGCCCGCGAGCTGCTCGGGCTGGGCCCCGAAGTGGCCGTGCAGGCCCGCCCGAGCGGGCCCGCGGTCCTCGCCGTGCTGACCATCCCCGACGGTGAGCAGCTCACCCTCCGCCTCACCCTGGACGGCACCCTGCAGGTGCGCGAAGCCGCCGAGGGCCCGGCACTGGACACCATCCAGCGCCTCCACCGCGCCTGGCAGCGCAAGGACGGCCCCACCCTGAACGCCGCCCTGGCCACCGCCCACGCCACCACGGCCCCTTACGCCTCCCTCCGGGACGACATGTTCCGCCGGGTCTTTCGCGGCGTCACCGGCACCACCGGCAACCTGCGCCTGGGCTTCGGCTGCAACCAGGACTGCGGCCTCTGCTGGCAGAACCGCCGCTGGCCCGGGGCCCCCCGCGTGCTCCTGGAGACCTGGATCGACGAGCTGGCCGAAGCCGGCGTCACCCAGCTCACCTTCACCGGCGGCGAGCCCACCCTGCGCAAGGAGCTGCCCGACCTGGTCGCTCGCGCCCGGGACCACGGCATGAAGACCCTGGTCCAGACCAACGCGGTGATGCTCACCCGCGAGCGCTTCCTGGCCAGGCTCGTCGAAGCCCGCGTAGACCGGCTCTTCGTCAGCTTGCACGCCGCCGACCCGGACATCAGTGACCGCATCACCGCCGCCCCTGGCACCCACGCGCACACCGTCGCTGGCACGAAGGCCGCGCTGGCCGCCGGCCTGCGGGTCGGCCTCTCCGTGGTGGTCGACCAGGATGTTCTGGGGGGACACGTCGCCGTGCAG
>CAYFPX010000027.1:20383-28955 GCA_964344945.1 uncultured Enterobacterales bacterium | reverse complement strand
CCCTCAACGTGGACCACCTGCCGGACCACGCCCGCTTCGTGGTCGCCAGGCTCCCCGGCGTGGAGAGCGTGACCTGGAGCCGCCCCCAGCCCTACCACGACCGCACCCTCTGGGAGCAGCGCCTGGTGCCGAACGACCTCGTCGGGCCGCCCCTACGCGAAGCCGTCGCCATCGTGGCCGCGGCCGGCATCGTCTGCGACGTCACCAGCGGCTCATGCGGCCTGCCCCCCTGCCTGATCGCCAACACCCCCGAGCACATCCACCTGCCGCCTCCCCAGCTGGACCCCCAGGGCCGCCCGACGGTCGACCACGCAGACGACGCGATCTGCCGACAGTGTGCGCTCGGGCCCCGCTGTCCCGGACCGAGCGTGGCCTACCGCCAGCTCTACGGCGACCGCGGGCTGGTGCCCTTCGCAGAAGCCCCGGCGCTGAGGCCCTTCCCGCTGTCCCTCTGAGGCCGCAGCAGGGCGTCGGTCAGGGTGCCTCCCCGAGTCCTCGCCGACCGGAACAGCGCCGCCGAGCGCTCCGCCACCCACCGGCCCGGCGGGGTCTCCTCGCCCCGGTGCTCGGCATCGGCCAGCAGCGCCGGCCCACAGGTCGCCAGCAGCGTCGGTACCACCAGGACCCCCCGGCCGTGCAGCGCCGCCTCGAGGGACGAGGTCACTCCACCGGTCATGTCCACCACCACCCGGGCCCCGAGCCCCGGGACGTGCGCCCCGGTGAGCGACGGCCCCCGCCCGGACAGCAGCAACAGGTCCAGGGGCTCCGTGAACAGGTCCTCGGGCACCCCGACCCGCGCGTTGACCCGCGGGAGCCGCCCGTGCCGCACCTTGAAGGCCGACAGCCGCTCGAATTCCATGCCGCGCTCCTCCAGGCAGGCCGACCGGGAGTCGCTGCAGGCGACGAGGAGCGGCCGGCGATCCGCCCCGACCACGACCCGGTCGAAGTGCTTCGCGAAGGCCCGCCCGGCCCGCCCATAGCCCCAGATCCCGACCCGGATGACCCGCTCCCCGCCGACCTCGGCCAGCGCCGCCGCCGCGACCGCCACCGCGCTGTGGACCGAGGCCATGCGCAGGCCGGGCGCCCGCCGCAGCACCTGGACCCCTGCCGGCTCCTCGGCCTCCAGCCAGTCCGACCACCTCACCGAAGTGTGCGGCGTGAGCAGGCTCGCTCCGTCCGGCACCGCCGCAGCCAGGTGCGCCAGGTAGGCCCCCGGCTCGCCGCTCGCGACCCCGTGGGCACCCGCCGCCGACACGCCCAGGGCGGTGTTCCGCAGGTGCTGGAAGCGGGCGAGCTGCGTCGAGCTCTGGACGTCCCCCGACGCCGCCACAGGCCCCAGCGACACCGGCCCCAGCTGCACCCGGTGCCCGCTGTCGAAGGTGGTCACCCGCGGCGCCGGCAGGCACACGCCCAGAGCCTCGGCCCGGGCCATCAGCGCCTGCAGGGGATCGTGGGGCAGCGGCGCCGCGGGGGTCCGGGGCAGGTGCCGCCCGGTGTTCCACCGCTCGGCCCTCAGGTCCGGGTCGAGGACCGGCTGGAACTCCTCGACCCCGTAGAGCCAGGCGTAGAGCCGCCGCACGCCGTAGCACTGGTCCTGGAGCACACAGGTCCTGCAGGCCGGCACCCGGACCCAGTCCGGGGTGCGGTTCTGCTCCGGGATCGGGACGGCGTCGAGCAGGTAGCGGGGCTGACCTCCCACGACGCAGTGGGGTGCGCCGCACTTGAAGGCCAGACCGTCCACCAGGACGTCGTGGTCGATGGCCACGTCCATCGCCGCCATGACGTGCGGCGCGGCGTCGGCGAAGCGCACGACGATGTCCTCTCGCGCCATCGGCCAGGCCACCGGCGTGGCGAAGATGAAGCAGAAGCGGCGGAGCCCGGTCTCCTCGATCATGAACCGGGTGAAGTCCGGCAGGTCGGCGTGGTTCCGAGGCCCGATCACGTGGGTCACCGACGCCTGGATCCCCGCCTCGACCAGGTTGCGCACGCCCCGCACGATCCGGTCGACGGTCTTGGGCAGCCCCGTGATCGCGCCCAGGGTCTCGTCCCGGTGGCTGTGCAGGCTGATGACGGTGGAGGTGAGGCCGCTGTCGACGAGCTTCCGAGTGAAGTCCGAGTCCGCCAGGCGGATGGCGTTGGTCTGCAGCACGATGCGCCGCACGCCGCCGTCGCTGGCCTGGGCGATGTAGTCCGGCAGCTCCTTGACCAGGGTGGGCTCGCCGCCGGTCATCACCAGCTCCCGCACGCCCTCGGCCACCGCCGCGTCGATGGAGGCGGCGATCTCGTGGTCGTGCCCCGCCTTCTCGTGGTGGGGGATGAAGCAGAAGTCACAGCGGCGGTTGCAGGCGTGGCCGACCCGCAGGCGGACCGAGGCCAGGGTGGCCTCCCCGCCGTCCTCCGGGCACTCGTAGGTCACGCCCTTGACCGGCTCGAAGGGTCGGTCCGGATCGGGCGCGACCGGCTCGCGGGGCCGGTCCAGCCCTTCGTCCCCGGGCATCGACACCGGCCGCAGGTGCCCGGCGCCGTAGACCGCGAGGAAGCCCTTGGTGAGTCCCGAGCAGGCCCGCCGCACGAAGCAGCGCTCACAGGGCGCCGGCTTGGTGCCCGGCGCGGTGGGCATGTCCTCGCTGAGCCGCCAGTGCCGCAGGCCGTCGGCGAGGCAGAGGGGGATGCCAGGACCCGGGTCCAGGACCAGGGGCGGGACCTCGGGGCCCCAGGGGTGGTCGGAGCCGTGAGGCAGGACCGCGTCGAGGTCCTCGTACCGGATCTGGAGGCGAGGATCCGCCAGGTCCAGGTGCACCAGGTCGATGCGAGTCAGGCCCGGCAGCCGCTCGTGCAGGGTCGGCAGCCAACGGGGCAGGCTGGCCAGGGTCGGCCGCAGCAGCGGCACCCGGGCGACCAGGGCGATCCTCGCGGACGCCAGGTTCTCCACCCCTCGCATCACCGCGGCGTGGGCCCCGCGCTTGCCCGTGAGCCGGTCGAAGAGCACCGGGTCTGGGGTGGGAAACAACAGGTCCACCTGCTTGAGACCGGCCGTCTTGAGCGCGGCCACCGCCTCGGGCCGCCCGGCCCAGGCGCCGTTGGAGCGCAGGCTCAGCTTGCGCACCCCGCGCTCCCTCAGGCCCTCCAGCAGTCCGGGCAGCTGGGGGTGCAGGGTCGGCTCCCCGCCCCCGAGCACCGCTCGGAGGCCCCCAAGCTCGCTCATGGGCGCTTCGTCCAGCACCCGCGCCAGGGGCACCGCGGGATCCTCGGACCAGACCCGATCGCAGAAGACGCAGTCGAAGTTGCAGCGGGCCGTGATCGGGAGCACCATCGACCCAGTGTAGCGGGGCCTCCGGGCTAAGCTGCCCCGTGTTCCCCGCGCTTGCCGCCTTCTTCTGCTACGGCGTGATCGGCTGGTTCACGAAGAACCTCTACCCGTTCTCGGCCTACAGCATGTACGCCTCGGTCGCCCGGATGCGGCGCAGCCACGTGCCGTGCTTCCGGGTCGACGGCGAGCGGGCCCGGCTCAGCGACTGGGTGGACTTCGCCGGCTTCGACCCGGACCAGCTCCTGCCCCCGCGGACCGAGTGCACGCTGATGTGGCAGATCCACGAAGCCTCCCGCTGGATGCGCGAGCACCCCGGCGACGGCGACGTGCCCGTGGAGTGGGGCTTCGAGCGGGTGGAGGTCCACGACGATGGCCGGGTGACCACGTCCTTCGTGCCGGTCCAGGCCGGCCGGGCCCGGCGCCGATGACCGGCTGGCTCTTCGGGATCTGCATGCTCCTGTCCTGGGGCATGACCGCGAGCCACCTGCTGGCCGGGGGGGCGATGATCTACACCGACGGCCCCCTGCGGGCCTCCCAGCGCCCGGGGGTCCCGCGCTTGCTGCTGCTGGTGGCCGGCACCGCCGTCGTCGGCTGGAGCGCCTGGGCCTTCGCCACCACCTTCGCCGCGCTGCCGGGCGTCGTGTTCGTGGTCGTGCTGGGGGTGTTCCGCCAGTGGGAGAAGTCCCAGTGGACCGGCGACGAGGTGGTGTCTCTGGGCAAGTACGTGCCCACCGCCGCGGTGCTGACGACGTTCCTGGTGGGCCGCGAGCTCGCCGCCCTGGCCGGCGCCGTGGACCCGACCGCGATCGGGTGGCACGCCGGCGCGGGCGCGATGGGCGCGACCTTCAGTCTGGCGGCCCTGAGCAAGTGGGACAAGGCCGGCTCCGAGTGGCTACAGGGCGCCGGCGTCCAGCTGCTGATCAGCGAGCGGGCGCTCCTGGTGCGGGGACCCCTGCGCCGGCTCCGGGCCTGGTTCGGCGGCAAGGCAGGCCTGTGCACAGCGCTGACCGCGGGGGCCTTCGGCATCGAGGCCCTGGGCATCCTGTACTGCGTGCCCGAGCTCCGCTGGCCCTTCACCGTCGCCGCGGGGTCCATGCTCACGGGCTTCTGGGTGCTGCTCGGCTACTGGGAGTTCGAGTGGGCCCTGGTGCTCCTCACCCTCACCCTGCTGAGCACCGGATGAGCCGCCTGCTGCTGCTGCTGCTGACCGGCTGCGCGGTCTCCGCCGCCGAGGACCAGCCCGTCGGAACCTGCCTGGGTCACCCCTGCGTGGTGCCGCCCGCACCGATCGCCGACCCATCGCGAGGGCTCACCCCCTACGTCGTGCCCGTGCCCACCTACGTCGAGGACCTGCCCGTCCCCGCGGACAACCCCCTGACCCACGCCGGGGTCGACCTGGGCCGGCGCCTGTTCTACGACCCGCTCCTGAGCGGCAACGGCACCCAGTCCTGCGCCAGCTGCCACCGCCAGGACCTGGCCTTCACCGACGGCAAGGCCGTGAGCGTGGGCGCCGAAGGCCGGGCCCTGGACCGCAACAGCATGAGCCTGGTGAACCTGGCCTGGTCGGCGCCCTACTTCTGGGACGGCCGCGCCCCCACCCTCGAGATCCTGGCCCTGCAGCCCATCGCCCACCCGGACGAGCTGAACCAGGACCTGGACGCGCTGATCGAAGAGCTCCGGGCCCACCCGGACTACCCCGCCCGCTTCGCCGCGGCCTTCCCCGCGCAGGGGCTGGCCCAGGAGACCGTCGCCCGTGCCCTGGCCCAGTTCCTGCGCACCCTGGTGAGCTTCAACAGCCGCGCGGACCTGCTGGACGAGGGCGGCACCGAGCTCACGCCGCTGGAGCTGCGAGGCAATGCGCTGATGGTCGACGGTCTTCCCAAGGGCGCCCCGGACCGGGTCCAGGACATCTGCGACGCCTGTCACAAGCACTCGGCGGGGGTGAAGAACGCCGCCTCCGAGATGGGCCTGTTCACCACGGCGGAGCTGAAGAACAACGGGCTGGAGGCCGACGGTCGGTTCAAGGTCCCGACCATCCGCAACGTGGCCCTGACCGCCCCCTACATGCACGACGGGCGCCTCGCGGACCTGGACGCCGTGCTGGTCCACTACAACGAGCAGATGGTCGGCGGGCCCGAGCTCGAGGAACCGCTGGGCCGCGGCGGCCAGCCCAAGCGCATGGACATGGCCGCCGAGGACCGGGCCGCAGTCGCCGCGATGCTGGGCGTGTTCACCGACCCGGTGTTCCTCGTGAACCCCGCCTACAGCGACCCGTTCGCCCCATGAGCAGGGACGTCGCCGTGCTCGGAGGCGGCCCCTCCGGCGCCCTCACGGCCGCGCTGCTGTGCCGCCAGAACCCGGGCCTGCGGGTGCTGGTGCTGGAGCGGGCCCGGTTCCCGCGACACCACGTGGGCGAGGTGACCCTGCCAGGCTGGCACACCGTGCTGGAGCGGGCGGGTGCGCTGGAGGCGCTCTCCGCGGCCCTGCCCATCCGCAAGCTGGGGGTGGTGTTCCGCTGGGGCCCGGAAGAGGCCGGCGAGAGCTGGACCGCGGACTTCCGCGAGCCCGCGACCGGCGGCACCGCGCCGGGGTCCTGGCACGTAGAGCGCTCCCTGCTCGACCAGGTGCTGCTGGACAACGCCGCGAGCCAGGGCGCCGAGGTCTGGCAGGAAGCGCGGGTGACGGCCGTGGCGCGGACCGAGGCCGGCTTCCGGGTGAGCGTGTCCCGGGAGGGGCAGGACCGGACCGTCGACGCCCGCCGGGTCATCGACTGCACCGGCCAGGCCAGGCTCTTGGCGCGGCTCTGGGGGCTGCCGCTCCGGCGCTTCGATGACATGAGCAACGTGGCGGTCTACGGCTACTTCCGGGGCAGCCGGCTGACGGACCTCCAGCCCACCGAGCACGCCGACGAACGCTGGGCCCTGGTCTGCACCAGCGAGCACGGGTGGGTCTGGCACATTCCCGTCGGGGAGGACCTGGTCAGCGTCGGCCTGGTGACCCACCAGGACGCCCTGGCCGAGGTGCCCGCCGCCGAGCTGGCCGACTTCTGGCGGCGGGAGGTCGCCAGGACCCCGGGGATCGGGGAGCTGCTGGCGCACGCGAAGCACCTGGGAGACCGGCCCGACGGCGGGCGGGGACCGGGGACCGTGAGCGTGGACCGGGACTGGGCCTATCGGGTGGAGGAGGTCGCCGGCCCGGGCTGGCTCTTGGCAGGCGACGCCGCGGTCTTCGTCGACCCCGTGCTCTCCAGTGGCCTCACCCTGGCGGCCCACGGCGCCTCGATGGCCGCCAACCACGTCACCACCCTGGCGCGGGACCCGGACACCGACGAGGCCCTGCTGGCGGAGAGCTACCAGCGCACCCTCTCCGCCCTGTCCCGGGCCTACCACCGCATGGCCCAGGGCTGGTACGACCGGAACCTGCGGGCGGACTCCTGGCACTGGAAGGCCCGCCGGGAGCGCCTGCGCACCAGCGGCGCGGCGGTCCTGACCGAGAGCGACGCCGAGGCCTTCACCGCGGTCTGCCTGGGCGCCATCGCGAGCCCCCTGGACGCGGCGACGGGGCGGGCGAGCCAGGACAGCTGGGGCTCGGAGTTCTTCTCCTGGCTCGTCACCGAGCACCTCTTCGCCCGACCGGCGGGTGGCGGCGGGGAGACCGCGGACGAGGCGCGAGCGGCCGGGGCCCGCTCGGTGGCCCTGCGCTGGCGGGACCTGGCCCTGAGCGCCCTGGCGCCCCCCCGGACCCCCTGGCAGGCCCGGCGCGGCTTCCACACCCACAAGGGCCTGGACACCTGGCGCCCGGTGCACTTCGTGGACTTCCCGGAGCTGGAGACGGTCTGCGCGGCCTTTCCAGACCTGCCCGAGGCCGCCTTCGGGGCCCTCAACGGCCGGGAGCCCACCTGGGCCGTGCTGCGGCAGGGGCTGGCGGCGCACCCGGTGGGCAGCGCCGACCGGGACACTCGGGTCCGGGGCCTGGTCGACGGCCTGCTGCAGCTCCACATGTTGGGAGGGCTCCGGGGGGTCCGCGCCGCGCCAGCACCGCGCCTGTCGGGCACCGCGCTCCTGGGCCGGCTGGCCCCGGCGGTGGTGCGATCGGTGGACCGGCCCACCCGCCTGGTCCTGGCCCCGGATCCCCTCGGGGAGACGGTCTGGGTCCGGCTGATCGATGCCGGCCGCGGCCGCTGGCTGCGGGTGGCCCCGGGCCCTGCGGTCGACTGGCCCCGGGGCCTGGACGACGACCTGGACGGACTGGTGGCCCGGGTGTCGACGCGGCTCGCGGCGGTGGACCTGGGGCCGCTGTGGGCCGAGCTGCCCCAGCTCATCGGGGCAGCCATCGGGCTGGCCTGCACCCCGGGCGAGGCGCCCCAGGCCTTCCGGGTCGACGGCCTGGCGCGGACCTGATGCTCCAGCTCTCGCCGTTGGCACCGGTAGCCTCGGCCCCGCTCCGGGAGTTCTTCCCCCCGGCGGGGGGGGCCCGGGGCGCCGGCGGACACTTCGGCGCCTACCTCGACCGGCACGGGGAGGGGGAGCTGTGGCCCGTCGTCGGAGGAGTCGCCCGCCCGCGGTGACCCGCTGACCGGGCAGCCCCGGGGTGAACGTTCGTCTCCCGGGGCAGCCCCGGGGTGAACGTTCACCACAGCGCCACCAGAGGCCACGGCCGGCTCAGAACGGTGACGAAGGTCCGAAGTACGGACGTTCGTCACGGTCCCGGCCCGCCAGCTGCGTCGCGACGAACGTTCACCCGGGGGCTGGCCTCGAACACGAACGTTCACTCCGGGGCTGCCCCCTATTCCCGGCTCGACTCCCCCAGCACTGGGCTCCAGGTGCAGTGCTTGGGGCCCGCCGCGGTGAACGCGCCGTCCCCATCGACATCGACGAAGATCGGGTTGGACGCGAAGCGCGGGGTGCCGCTGGCGTCGTAGTCCTTCAGGCCCCGGGGCATCTCCCCAGCGCCCATGCCAACGACGACGATGCTCACGTCTTCGGTGAAGGAGAGCTCCAGCGAGCCCGTGTGCTTGACCACGCCGTCCGGATCGTCCATCACCACCTCGGCGACCTCGTCGCAGTTGGCCAGGATCTCCAGGTGCTGGACGTCGATCTCCGGCAGGGCCTGGACCTCGAGGTCAAGTGTGACCGTGCCGAACTCCGCCGTCGCCTGCTCCCCGGGCCCGAAGCCGTCGATGGACACCCGGGCGAAGGCCCCAGCGCTCATGACGACGGCACCGTCGAGCACCGCCTCGGTCAGGGCTTCGTCGGTCACGGT
>CAYFPX010000027.1:3999-20373 GCA_964344945.1 uncultured Enterobacterales bacterium | reverse complement strand
GCCGGGTCGTCGTCGGCGACGGCCACGTAGCTGCGGGGCTGCCCCGGGATGTCGGCGCCGTGGGCGTCGGTGACGGCCATGCCCGCGACCCGGTGGCCCAGGTTGTGGAAGCTGAGCCAGTCCTCGAAGGCCCCGGAGCGGTTCTCCTCCCCC
The DNA here is from genome assembly GCA_964344945.1 of uncultured Enterobacterales bacterium. Classification (GTDB taxonomy): domain Bacteria; phylum Myxococcota_A; class UBA796; order UBA796; family CAJQPC01; genus CAYFPX01. Next base: position 20,220 of record CAYFPX010000027.1, on the reverse strand, counting down.
ACCTCCAGGAAGGGGCTCCGGGTCCCGTTCATCACCTCGAAGGCATCGAGGTCCCAGGACCAGATCTCCTCGTCGGCGGGCAGGCCCAGGAGCGTCGGGTCGTCGAGCCCGGGAAGCTCGCTGAGCCGGTCCCACGCCAGCAGGCACAGGATGCCGCAGCTGCCGTTCTTGCGAGCGTGGTTCACCTGGACCACCGCGGCACCGCGAGCCCGGGCGTTGTCGAACAGGAAGGGAAAGCCCCGGCCCTGCCAGACCACCGGCTCGCCCCGGTCCTGGTCGGCGACCACCGGGAAGGACCAGGCGTTGACGTGCTCCGGGATCGTGGCGGTGATCTCCGAGCCGAGCTGGCTCTTGACCCAGCGCTCGGCGCCGACCGCCTCGACCGCCCAGGCCAGGTCCACGATGGCTTCGTGGTCCGTGGAGATCGGCACCTCCAGCCCCCCGGCTGCGGCCGAGGCCATGCGGTCCTCCGCCAGCACCCGGCTGTCCGGGCTCGGCTCTGCGTGCAGGTGGCTGTCCATGGAGATCCAGCCCCCGGTCTCCAGCACAGGGGTCAGGGTGATGGCCAGCTCCCCGGTGCCGTCGTCGGGCACCGTGACCGAGCCGGTCTCCACGCTGTGCTCGTAGCCGCGGGTGATCCAGGCGTCGTACTCGCCGGGGGGCAGCGGGTGGCCGCCGTCGCCGGGCACGTGGTGGAAGATGGTCGTGGCCCCGTCCGAGCGGCGCTCGACCTCGACCCGGGCCGGGATCAGGCCGCCGTCGGGGTCGGTGGCGTCCACGATCAGCTGCCCGACAGCGCCGACCAACAACACCTCGTCGGTGAGCGCGGCGACCTCGATGAGCTCGCCCGCGTCCCGCCCGGCCCCGGTCGCCCGCAGCTGCCAGGTGTCCTTCCCCAGTCCCGCGACCTCGCCGGCGAAGCGCCCATCCGCACCGGCCGCCAGCCGGTCCAGCACCCGCCAGGCGCCGTCCTGGGCCAGGGCCCACACCTCGACCGTCGCCTCGGGAACCGGCTCGCCAGCGGGATCGACGACCTCGCCGGAGATCGCCTGCACGTCGAAGGGCAGCCCCGGGACCGGCTGCTCCAGGTGGTCCTGCAGCGCGCAGCTGGCGGTGGCGGACTCCCCGGCACCCACCGAGAGCAGCAGGGGCACGGTGACCGTGCCGTCGAAGCCCGGCTTCACTGGCTGCAGGGCCTGCTCCAGATCCACCAGGGTCGTGGTCCCGGAGATCGAAGTCATCGCCAGGTTCGCCCCGGGCATCGCCAGGGCCACCGAGCCCTCGGCGCTGGAGTGGGTGAACCAGGGCACACCGGAGTCCAGGCTCAGGCCGCCGAAGGAGAGGGTGTCGTCCTGGTAGAAGCTGGGCTCGGTGTGGTCCGAGGGGATGGTGAAGGCCCCCACCAGGAAGCCCTCCTCCACGTCCTCGCCGGCGATCACGACGTCGATCTGGAGCACCGGATCGTCGGGCGCCAGGGTGTAGCGCACGGTGATGTCTATGCCGTAGGGCTCGCTCGGCGGCTTGTGGTCCCCACGCTCGAAGGCGCTGCGGATCAGCTCCTGCTCGACCAGCCAGAAGCGGTCGTCCGCGCCGTGGACCTCGACGATGGCCGCCCCGCCGTCTGCCCCGTCCTGGACGATCTCCAGGGTGTCCCCCCGGAACATGCGCAAGGTCGAGGCGTCGAAGTCCTCCAGGTCCACCTGGCCGATCAGGAAGCCCAGCTCGCCGAGCCTGTCCAGGCGCGGGTCGCCGCAGCCAGTCACAGCCACGGCGTCCAGCGGGACGCCGCCGTAGGGGTACCAGGTCCGCACGTTGTCCGGGGCGCCGATGACGAAGGCCCCGCGGCTGTTCATCAGGACCACGTCGCCGGTCTCGCCCAGGGCCTCGCGGCCCGGCGGGCGCTGGCTGTCGGCGGTCAGGCCCTGAGCCCGGGACACACCGGCCTGGGGGCAGCCCAGCTCGAAGAGGTGCTCACCGGTGAAGACCAGATCGGTCGGATCCGGACAGGCGACGAGCAGAGTCAGCGACAGGAGCGGGGCGAGCAGCATGGCCACGAAGGTAGCCCCACGGCCGGCTACAGTCGCGCACCGGAGGACAGATGCTGCTCACCTTGCTGCTCGCCTCGGCCCAGGCCGATCGGCTGACCTTCCTGCCCAGCGTGGAGCTGGCCGCCGGGGCGGGGTACGGCGCCACGGGGGGCGAGCTCGAGACCGAGGACACGGGCCTGTTCGGCAGCGAGGCCGATCCGCCGGTGCTGCAGGTGATGGGCCCGGCCCTGGACGGCCGCTTCTCCCTGGCCCTCAAGCGAGGCCGGTGGTGGCAGTTCCAGGGCGTGCTCAGCGGCTTCTGGGTGCCCTTGCCCGTGGTCCGGTACGACGGCGACGCCGAGGAGGACCCGGACAGCGATCCCTTCCTCGCCCAGCTCCACGCCGGAGTCGCCCTCTCGGTTCACCCCGGGCCTCGGATCCGCGTCAACGGCGGTGCGGGCCTGGTCGGCCAGAAATTTCGCACAGACCTGTCGATCCGCGACTACACCCGCCTGGGCGTCGGCTGGGAGGTCAACGCCATGTGGGTCTACGACGTGGGCCGCAAGTGGGCGGTGGGCATCGGCATCGGCACCAGCGGCCACGCGGTGCCGAGGACCGGGCCGGACAAGACCCTGTTCTCCGGCGGCGAAGCCGGCCTGCGGGTGACCTTCATCCAGGACGGCATGAAGGAGAAGTGGCAGCCGGTCAGGGAGCGGGCAGGAAGATCCGGAACGCCACCCCCCGACCCCCTCCCAGGTTCTCCGCGGTGAGGGTGCCGCCGTGGCCCGTCACCAGCCGCCATGCCACGCTCAGGCCCAGCCCGGCGCCGTCCTCGCGCCCGGTCACGAACGGGTCGAAGACCCTGGGCAACAGTGCCTCGTCGATGGGGGGTCCGTCGTTGATCACGGCCAGCCCGGGTCGCCCGCCGTCCCGCACCGCCGCCAGGGTGACGGTTCCGCCTTCGCCCAGAGCCGCCAGCGCGTTCAAGGCGATGCCCAGGGTGACCTGGACCAGCTGGTCCCGGTCGCCGCGAGCGGGCACGCGCGGCGCGAGCACCTCCACCGAAGTGCCCTGTCGGGCGGCCTGGGCGCGGACCAGGTCCCCGACCCGTGAGACCACTTCGGCCAGGTCCACGGGGGCCAGGACCAGGGGCCGCTCCCGGGCGTAGTCCAGGAACCGCCCCAGGACCCGGGACAGGCGGTCCACCTCGGCCAGCAGGCCCTCGCCCACGGTCCGCTCCTCGGAGCCTTCGGGCACCGCGTCGAGCAGGATCTCCGCCGTGCCCCGCAGGGCGTGCAGGGGGTTCCGGATCTCGTGGGCCAGCCCCGCCGAGAGCTGCCCCAAGGCCTGCAAGCGGTCGGCCCGGGCGAGCTGCGCGTCCTTCTCCTCCAGGGCCCTCAGGCTCTCCTGGAGCTCCCCGGTCAGCGCCTCCAGCCGGAGCCGCTCACGCTCCTCCCGGGCCGCCAGCAGGCCGCTCACCAGGGCGAGCACGAAGTAGAAGCCGATCTCCAGGGACTTCTGTACCGCCGAGCCCGGATCCGGGTGGTCCACCAGGAAGCCGTGGGGGACGTACAGCGCCACCACCACCGCCGCCACGGTCAGGCCGCCCGCCACCCCGCCCACCGCGCCGCCGACCAGCACCGGCACGTAGAAGAGGCGCCGGGCCACGTCGTGGATCCAGTGCACGTGCGGCGGCGACAGGTAGTGCAAGGCTGCGACGGCCAGCAGGGGCAACCACACCCAGCCGGCGGCTCGCCGGGTCCACAGGTTCGTCAGGCCGGTGCGGTGGGGCTGCACGGTGCCGCGCATCCTGCCACGGGTGATCGGGATGATTCGTGACTGCCACGGCCGTCGGCGGTTGGTAGCCTCCCCCACTTCCTCTGCCTCACGCCCTCGGGGGTCTCGATGAATCGACGGATCTTGGTGCCGCTGGTGTTGGCCGGTGGCGTGGTGGGCCTGGGGGTGCTGCTTCAGCTCACCGGCCAGTTCGCCGGGGGCTCGGCCACCGGCGCCGCCACAGGGACCGCGAGCACGGGCTGCGCCGGCGGTGGCGCCGGCGTGGTGGCCGACGAAGACCTCGCCGGCGTGCGCGCGGGCACCGCGCCGGCTGCCACCCCCGAGGTGGCCCAGCGCCGCCCGGTGCGGAGCGACGCCGACGTCGTGGCCGGCGAGTACCTGGTGAAGCTGCGCACCGACCGGGTGCCGACGATGAACGACGACACCATCGTCACGGGCGATCCCGAGCTCGACCGCCTCTTCTCGGACCTGAGCGGGCTCGCCCTGACCACCCTGGGCAGCACCGCCCAGGCCGCCGGGGACCGGCATCCGGTGGACGCCCTCTACCGGCTCTCCGGCGACATCGACCTGGGCACGCTCCAGGGCACGCTCTACGGGTCGGACGCCGTGGCCTGGATCGAGCCCGTCTACGTCACCGCGCCGGCCGCGGTGCCCGACGACCCGCTCTACCCCCTGCAGTGGAACCTCGACAGCCTGGCGGTGCCGTCGGTCCACGACCTCACCGTCGGCCAGGGCATCACCGTGGCCATCCTCGACTCCGGCTTCGTGCCCGGCCCCGACGGCGTGCCCAACCTGGCCCCCGGCCTGGACTACGTCGACGCCGACGCCGACAGGACCCCCAACGGCTCCCACGGCACCCACATCACCAGCCTGATCGCCCAGTCCACGAACAACAGCGTAGGCGGCGCCGGACTGGCCCCCGGCGTGACCGTGCTGCCCATCCGGATCCTCGGCTGGGACGAGCAGCGCCAGCAGGTGGTCGGCCGCAGCGATCAGCTGGCCGAGGCGATCACCTGGGCCGCGGACCACGGCGCTGCCGTGATCCACATGTCCGTCACCTCCCCTCGCTTCTCCAAGGCCGTGGCCGACGCCTGCGACTACGCCTACGCCCAGGGCGTGACCCTGGTCGCCGCGGCGGGCAACGGCGGGTTCACCGACCACATCGACTTCCCGGCGGCGCTGCCCAGCGTCATCGCGGTCGGCGCCACCGACCTGAACCACGAGGTGCCGGCGTACGCCAACCAGGGGCGGGACCTGGAGCTGGTGGCCCCCGGCGGCTCCCTGCTCGCCGACACGGACGGCGACGGCCAGCTCGACGGCATCGGCGCCGAGACCCTGATCGACGGCGGCCACAGCTTCGTGCTCGTCCAGGGCACCAGCCAGGCGGCTGCCCACGTGACCGCGGCGGCGGCGCTGCTGCGCTCGGTCGGCGTGAACGACCCGAACGAGGTGCGCTCCCTGCTCCAGGCCAGCGCTCACGACCTGGGCCAGGAGGGCCCGGACGAGGTCTCCGGCCACGGTGAGCTCTCCATCCAAGGTGCGCTTCAGCTGCACCAGGAGCTCAGCGCGCAGCCGGAGCCCGGCAAGCCCACCCAGACCGAGGCCCTCGTCGAGCCCCTGGGCGAGGACCGCGCCGTCATCCACTGGCTCACCAGCGAGCCGATGACCACCGGCGTGGAGGACGACGAGGGCGTGCTGATGGAGAACACCGAGCTCCGCACGGCCCACGCCGTCCTGCTGCGCGGCGAGCCCGGCGAGGAGCTGCGGGTGCTGATCTTCAGCGAGAACGAGGCCGACGTGCGGCTGGACCAGGAGGTCGCGATCCTGTTCGGCTCCGGGCCGGAACCGGACACGGCGGCGCCCTGAGCGCCCGGATAGGGAATCCCCAGGAGGGAGCCCATGTCCGGTGTCCTGGAGCTGCTGCGGGCTGCGCCCATGCTGGCCGAGGTGCGAGCGGAGGACCTGCGCACCTCGGCGCCCTGGTGGCACGCCCGGGTGCTGGCCGACGGCGTGACCCTGTGGTCCGCGGGTGAGCCCGGGGGCGGCGTGGCGATCGTGCGCAGCGGCGAGCTGGAAGCCCGGCTCCACGGCTGGGTCGTCGGCACCATCGGCCCACACGAGCTGGTCGGCGAAGGCACGGCCTTCAGCCCCGACAACGTGAGGGTCGCCAGCATCGTCTCTCGGGGCACGACCGAGCTGGTCGAGCTGCCCGCGGCTCGCATGGTCGACCTGCGCACCCAGGCCCCGGCGGTCTACGACGCCCTGCTCTCCGACGCTCTGCGCATCGCCGCGGCCAGGGTCACCCGCACCGACAGCCGCATCGCCGCTCTGGCCCGGGGAACCACCGCGGCGCCCGAGCGGGCCACGGGTCTGGCCCAGCTGTGGCAGCGCATGCGCGGCACCTTCGCCGGTGAGCCGATCCCCATCGGCCGCTCCCTGCGGGCTCTGCCGGGCCTGCACAACGCCCCAGGTGCCCCGCTCGTGCGCATCGGCGCCGCCATGATGCCTCGCCGCCTCCAGGCCGGCGAGGCCCTCTTCCTCGAAGGCGACCCGGGCACCAGCGCCTTCCTGCTCGCCGAGGGCAGCATCGGGGTGTTCCGAACCACCGCCGACGGCCGCGGCGAGCAGCTGGCCGAGGTCCACCCGGCCAGCCTGGTCGGCACCGGCGCCCTGCTCTCCCACAGCACCCGCAACGCCAGCTGCGTCGCCACCAGCCCTTGCTGGGTCTACGAGATGACCCAGGACAGCTATCGGCAGCTCTCCGGAGAGCCCCTGCGCCTGTGGCGCGAGGCCTTGATGGCCGCCCTGCGCTACCAGCTCGGTGTGGCCGATCGGCACCTCACGTGCCTGGCCGCCGAGGGCGCCGAGGCCCTCAAGAAGGCCGCGGTCGGTGTGGTGGTGTACGAGGCCGAGGCGACCGAGACCTGATCCGCTGGAGGCCCCGATGGCCAAGCCCCACACCGCCGTGCACGACCGCATCGTGCGCACGGCGCTGCGACACCCCGAGTCCTACCTGGAGAGCCCCTGGGGCCACCTGGTGGTCAAGGTGAACAAGAAGATCTGGGCCTTCATCGACGACCGGCCCGACGGCCTGCACGTCGGCCTGAAGCTCAAGCAGTCCAACGTCCACGTGCTCGAGGAGTCCTGGGCCGTGGCCATGGGGTACGGCATGGGCAAGCACGGCTGGGTCTCCATGACCTTCGGCAGAGACCACGCCGTGCCGTTCGAGCGCGTGGTGCACTGGCTCGACGAGTCCTACCGGAACGTCGCGCCGAAGCGACTGCTCGAGGGGCTGCCGCAGGAGGGGGTCGGGGCCGCCCCGGAGACCGCGCCTCCCGAGCCTCCCGAGCCCGAGGTCGACCCGGACGACCTGGCGGTGCTGCTGGTGGGCAACGACCGCTATCGGCTGGACCGGGCTCGCCGGGCTCTGGCGAGAGAGGGCCTGTCCGCCCTGGCCGTCTCCGCCGACGACGAGGCCCTGGACATCGCCGGGTCGGCGGAGCCGCGGCTCGTGGTCCTGGACATCTCCAAGGACGCCGAGCAGGCCATGGCCCTGGGCGGGCCGCTGGGGCTGTTGACCCCCGGCCAGGTGGTGATCTGCGGCATCCGCGACGCCAAGCACGAGCGCAAGGTGGTGGGCGTGGTGGGCGACGGGCCGCTGCTGTCGCGGGAGGCGCCGGGAGCGCCGAAGGCGGTGAAGCAGCTGGTGGGCCTGCTCGGCTGACGCACCCGCCCCCACGTCCCTACACCACGCGGACGAACGTCCGTACTCCGGACGTTGGTCGCCGTAGACGGCGTCTGAGGCGACCAACGTCCGGAGTACGGACGTTCGTCCGCGTGGGGCGTCCGCGTGGGGCGTGGGGCCAGGGTGCGCCTTCAGCTCACGCGGAAGCCGCACCCCGCGGCGTCGTGCCCTCCTTCGACCAGCAGGTGCCGGCAGACCGTGGCCGCCAGGGCGGCGTTGAACTTGGTCTTGATGTGCCAGCCGCCCCCGACCGGCTCGAAGAAGCGCTTCTTCTCGTCGCCCTGGTAGGCGTAGGCGCTGCGCTGACGGGCGGTGTAGCCGAGCTCGGGCAGGGAGCCTCTGGCGGCATGGTGGGCCTTGGCGCAGACCACGACCGCCTCGCGCCAGGACGCGACGGCCCGGTCGCTGCCGTCGATCACCACCGCGGTGATGGCTGCGCCGATCTCCGCGGAGTCGAGGGGGAGCCAGTCGGGGACGGCTGCGGGGGGCTCCGGCTCCGGCTCCGGCTCCGCCACAGCCTCCTCCCCCTGCTCCAGCGACTGGTCGAACCCGACCACCTCCACCACCTCGTCGAGCTCGGTGTCACCGGTCGTCGTGTCCGGCTCGGTCTGCGCGGCGCGCAGCACCGGCTCGTCGGGCACGGTGGCGGCCTCGGGCTCGATGTCCCAGGTGTTGCGGCCCCCACCGAACAAGCGAGAGAGCAGATCGCGGATCAGTCCCAGCAGCGTTCTCAACGGATCCTCCCAGAGTCGCGGGATCCTAACGCTTCGGGGCGTAGCCCCTCGGCAGCGCCATGGGCTGCAGGTAGCGGTTGCACCACTCCACGACCCGGTCCGTGATCCGGTCGTAGGGGTCCTCGCCGTCGGGGAAGTCGAATTCCGACCGGCCTTCGCCGATGGCCTGGATGGTGTCCAGGTCGGCCTGGATCCCGTTCACGCCCCAGACCCCGAAGACCTCGAGGTCCAGCAGGCACAGCCGGAGCAGATCGACGTAGGGCTGGTAGTCGGCGGCGTCTTCCTGCCAGTTGACGTTGCCGTTCTCGTAGCACTCCATGGCGAGGCGGGTGATGGCCCGCAGCAGCTCGCCCTGGAGGCTGTCCGCGGGACCCCGGTGGGGGATCAGGATGTGGAACAGCTCGCGATACTGGGCGCTGTAGCGACCCTTTCCGCGGCAGTAGAGCATCGGGATCCTCCGGGCCTCAGCAGCCCCTTGGAGAATCTCTATTGTGTGGACGCCCCGCTGTCCTCCGTCTCCCCGGTCGCGGGCTTCGAGCCGTAGGTGTGGTTCGGCGCATCCGGCGACCAGTCCCCCAAGGGGCCGCCGAAGGCCCCGAGGTCCGCCCGAGACCCATCGGCGTCCACGTCGTCCAGCGGCCCCTGGTCGATCCCCGGGCTCCCCGCCCGCAGGCGGAAGTCCAGCGCATCCACGTCCTCGAAGTCCGGCTCCTCGTAGACCAGCCCCTCGCCGTTCGGCCAGTCCTCGGCCCCGTGGGCGGCCCACAGCACCTCGGGCCACAGCAGGTTGTAGTCGGCGTCGAAGGAGTAGCCGAGTGCATCCATGTACCGGAAGGCGTGGGTGTCCGTGTCCCGCAACACCACCAGGTTGCCGATCAAGTCGCCCTGGGGCTCGTAGAACCACTCGCCAGCGGGGCCCTGGGCGGCGTCGTTCTGGTAGATGGTGTTGTAGAAGAACCCGCCCTTGCAGTTGGTGCAGACCACGCCCCCACCGCCCTCGAAGGCCCGGTTGGCGACGACGAGGTTGTTCCACAGCTCGGCGTGGCCGTGGCGGAAGTAGACGGCGGCCGCGATGCCCGCGTCGTTGGCCACGAAGACGTTGTGCTTGATGATCGCGTCGGCGTTCTCCACGAACACCCCGCCGCCGTGGTTCTCGTCGCCCACACCACCGGTGATCGTGAAGCCTTCGAGCACCGCCGTCTCCGGCTCCTGGGCCCGGATCGTCACCACCGTGCCGGTCTTGCCCCCGTCGATCACGGTGGCCGTGGCGCCGTGGGTCGAGCGCACGTGGATGCCCTTGCCGTGGAAGTCGATCACCTCGAAGTGCGTGCCCGGCGCGACCAGGACCGTGTCGCCGTCGTCGGCCTCGGAGATGGCGTCCTGGATCGTGTCGTAGCTCCGCTGCTTCCACTGGAGCGCTGCCACCCACTCCCCCGGCGGCCAGCCGGTGTCGGGCACCTCGGTCGTGCCAGTGCCCGCCGTCGTGGTCTCCCCGGTCTCTCCCGCGGTGTCGGTCACCGGCGTGCCCGTGTCCGCCGGCTGGTTGCAGCCTGCCTGCCCCGGCGGGGCCGGGATGCAGTCCGTCGAGTGCACCACCTCGCAGGCGGTCAGCAGCCACAGCCCCATCATGCCGAGGTGATGTCGCGCTCGGCGGAGGGTCGCAGCTGGCCTACTGCGCGAGGCAGGTCTTGTACTCGAGGATCCAGGTGAGGAAGTCGAAGAAGGTCTCGTCGGTGAACTCACCGTCCGCGTCCAGCGAGAACTTGTCGCCGCCGCCGTGGAAGACGCCGGTGCTCGTGCCCACGGTGGTCTCGACGTCGAGTCCTTCGGCCAGGGGCTTGGTCAGCAGCGTGCTGTTCGCCGGGTCGTCGAGGTCGATCGTGCCCAGGCCGATCAGGTTGTACATGGTGTTGCGGATGGACTGATCGGCGTCGTCGGTCCACTCGAAGAAGGTGGTGCCCGGCCAGTCCTCCCGGCTCGACCCGCCCTCGACGTGGCAGGACCAGCAGCGCCCGTGCCAGTCGAAGACCTTGGTGGAGAAGCTCTCCACCAACGCGTCCTCGTCGCAGCCGCCGAGCGGGGTGGCCACGCCGTCCGGCAGCTCACTGGTCCCGGCGCTGGTGTTGCACGGGTCCTCGATGTCCCCGCAGACCGCGTCGTGGCACTCCGCAGACCACGCGATCCACTCCAGGAAGCCGTCGTACTCCCGCTGCACCACGGAGTCGTCGATCAGGCTGCTGGCGGGCTCCCCCTGGAGGATGAAGTCGAGCACCAGGCTGGCCTCTGGATCGTCCAGGTCCGCCCAGCCCACCTCGACCAGGCAGGCCATCGACGCGCAGGGCTCGTCCTGGATGAACATGCCCAGGTCCACCCCGCTCAGGTGGCACTCGTTGCAGCTGGACGGGTGGGCGTCGGTCAGCAGAGGCTCGACGTACCGCTCGTAGGTCTCGCCGAGGTCGCCGTCGGTGCAGACCGGGAGCTCGTCGTCGTCTTGGGTGCCGACGTCGACGACGCCGCCGGTGCAGGCGAGCAAGGCGAGGATCGGGGCGCTCATGCCCCTCAGCCTACCCGAGTTTTCTCAGACCTCCAGGTTCCCCTGCTGCTGGAGACGGGACCAGCGGGAGAGGTGGAGGGCGGCGGGCAGCATGCCACCGAGGGCGAGGGCCTGAGCGGTGTAGATGGTCAGGGACTCGCTGGCGAGCATGCCGGCCAGGACCGCGCAGGACGCGATGAGAGCGGCCAGGGGCAGGCTCCAGCTGAGCTGGCTGCGGACCCGGGACTGCTCGAGCGCCACGGCCCGGGCGGCCTGGTTCCGCATGAGCGGCCGACGCCCCTGGGGCGTGTGCTCGAACCGGTAGATCCCGGAGGGCTGATCTGAAAGGTGTCGGCTCATCTTGGCACTCACATTCCTCTTCGGAGGTCCGGGGACTCTGGTTGAGGCTCCCGACCCTGCTCGCGCCCGAAACTTCCTGCTCCGGTGCGCGACCCTGTCCACAAGATGCCCACGGCGGGCAAGGGTGGCAATGGCACCCCGATTTCAAGACACATGACGGGTGGGTGTCGGAAAGCCCCTCAGCCCATCGCAGGACGCTGAGCTACTTGCCCGGCGCGACCTCGCCCCGGCTGCGCGGCCAGCTGAACACCAGCGCCCGCCAGGAGGCGCTGCGCAGGTCGTCCAGCAGCGCGTAGAGGTAGGGCAGCACGAAGAGCGTCAGGAGCGTCGCGGTCGCCAGCCCCCCGGCCACCACCCGGCCCAGGGGCGCGTAGGGGATGCCGATGAAGGTCCGGTCCCCGATCGCCATCGGCAGCAGCCCGCAGATCGTGGTGAGCGCGGTCATGAGGATCGGCCGCAGGCGCCGGGTCCCCGCGGTCAGCAGCGCCTCGGTCCGCTCCATGCCCTCTCGGCGCAGCTGTGTGACCAGGTCCAGCAGCACGATCCCGTTGTTCACCACCACCCCGATCAGGATCACCAGCCCCACGCCGGCCATCGCGTCCACCGGAGTGCCCGTGAAGTACAGGGTCCACCAGACCCCGAGCAGCGCCATCGGGATGGTGGTCAGGATCGCCAGGGGGAGCAGGAAGCTCTCCAGCAGCACACCCATGATCAGGAAGACCAGCACCACGCTCAGGGCCAGCGCCAGGTTCCGGGCCCGGTCGTCCTCGACCTGCTGGTCGGCCTCCCGGCCCTTGGCCCAGCCGTAGCCCCGGGGGAATTCCATGCCCTGCAGCGCCATGCCCGCCGCGACCCAGGCCTGTTCCATCTCCACGTCGGGGGCGAGCTCCAGGTTCAGGGTCATGCCCGTGCGTCGGTCCGTGCGCTCGATGTTGCCGAAGCCCTGGGCGACGGACTGCTCCGTCACCGCCCGGATCGGCACGGCCTCCTGGGTGAAGGGGCTCCACAGGGGAAAGTCCAGCAGCCGGTCGAAGTCCGCCCGGTCCTCGAGCCGGAAGCGGGCGTAGACGTCGACCTCTCGGGCGCCTTCGTAGTAGTCGGGCAGCTGCTGACCCCGCATGGCGAAGGCCAGGGTCTGTCCGACGGTGGCGGCGCTCAGGCCGTACCGGGTGGTGGCGTCCCGGTCGACAGCCAGGCGCAGCTCCTCGTTGCCGGTGGACTCCAGGGTGTGCTCGGCGTTGAGGAAGGCCGGCTGCTGGCGCAGGCGGTCGAGCATCTCCTCGGCGAGCTTCAGGAGCGTCTCCGACTCCTCGCCTTCCACCCGCAGGGAGATGCTGGAGTTGCGGTCTCGGGCGCCGGAGCCGCCCCAGCCCATCCAGGTGCGCACCCCCGCTTTCTCCGGGATCAGCGCCTCGACCTGCTCCACCACCTCGTCCCGGGGGATGCCGACCTCGGCGTCCTCGTCGAGCCGCACGTTGATGAAGCCCCGGTTCGAGTTGGCGCTCAGCCGGCTCCGGTGGACCTCGACCCCCCACTCGCTCCGGTGGGCCTCGACCAGGTCCTCCAGGGACTCCACCACGTCCAGGCGCTCGTCGTAGGTGAAGGCCGACGGCACCTCGAAGCCGATGGTGAAGTCGTTCAGGTTGGACTGGCTCTCGTCGCTGCAGCTGACCGCGCCCCCGGGGATCGCGACCGTCACCAGGATCACGCCCACCAGGGTCAGGAAGCCGTCCATCGGGCGGGCCAGGACCTTGGCGAGCAGTCGCCGGTAGTGCAGCGCCAGCCAGCGGATGATGGCCGGGTCCTCGGCCAGCCGCCGCTCGGGCAGCAGCAGGGTGCCCAGGGGCGTGAACACCAGCGCCGCCAGCAGCGACGCTGCCAGGGCGAACACCACCGGGAAGCCCATCGCCCCGAAGAAGAACGAGAACATCGCGTCGTCGCTCATCAGGATCACGGGCAGGAAGACCACCATCGTGGTCATGGTCGACAGGGTGATCGCCAGGTTCACCTCGCCGGTGCCCTTGATCGCGCCCTCCCGCGGGCTCGCGCCGGCCTGGCGCCTGCGGTGGATGGTCTCCACCACCACGATCGCGTTGTCCACGACCATGCCCACCGCGATCATCAGCCCCAGCAGGCTGAGCAGGTTCAAGGACCCGCCGGTGTAGTGGATGGTCGTGACCGTCAGCAGCAGGCTGAAGGGGATGCACGCCGCGATCAGCAGCGTCATCCGGACCTCGCGCAGGAAGAGGAACAGGATCACCACGGCGAAGGCGCCGCCCTGGAGTGCCGTGATCACCAGGTTCTCGATGCTCTCGACGATGAGCTTGCCCTGGTCGAACAAGAACGCCGTGGTCATCGCCCCCGTGCGGGGGTTGCGCACCAGCTCCTCGAAGGCCGCGCGGCTGTCCGCCGCCACCTGGACCGTGTTCGCGCTGGACTCCTTGTAGACCGCGACGAACACCCCCTCCTTGCTGTCGATGTGGCTGATGCTCGCGCTCAGCTCCTTGCGGAAGCCCACCTCGGCCACGTCGGCCAGCCGCACCCCGGGCCCGACCTGGGTGTTGCGCAGGTCCTCCACCTCGCCGTAGCGGCCCAACGAGCGCACGAAGAAGCGCTGTCCCCGCTCGGTCAGCCGGCCCGACGCGAGCTGGAAGTTGTCGCTGCGCAGCTTCTGCATCAGCTCGTAGAGGTTCACCCCGTGGGCGAAGAGCGCGTCGCGGTCGAAGTCGATGAACAGCCGCTCGGGGTTGGTGCCCCAGACCTCGACCTTGCCGACCCCCGAGACCCGCTCAAGCCGCTTCTGGACGATGTCCTCCATCAGCTCGTGGGCGCCGTCCTGGAGCTCGTCGGGCAGGGACACGCCCACCCACTGGATCGGCTCGTCGTCCGGGTTGAAGCGGTAGACGCCGTAGAAGTCCACGTCCTCGGGCAGCTCGGCCCGGGCCCGCTCCAGCCGGTCGACCACCGCGTTGTAGGCCTCGTCCAGATCCACCGACTGGTGGAATTCCAGGCTGAAGTTGGCGTAGTTCTCCGCGGCTCGACTGCCGAGCTCCTTGATCCCGGAGATCGTCGCCAGCTGCTCCTCGATCGGCTGGACCAGGGCCCGCTCGGTCTCCAGGGGGGTCGAGCCCGGGTAGGGGTACCAGACCCAGATGTAGGGCGCGGTGAAGCCGCTGGGCATCATCTGCAGGGGCACGGCCCGGACCGCGAGCACGCCCAGCACGCAGATCGCCACGAACAGCATGCCGATGGTCACCGGGCGTCGGACCGCCAGGGCCGGGAGCCAGTCGCGCAGGTTCATGGGGCCCGCCCCCCCTGGCCCGTGGCAGCATGGCCCCCATGCTGCTCACCACGCTCCTCGCCCTGTCCCCCCCGGTCGACGCCAAGCGCCTGGGCATCGACGGCTACTCCCAGTCGGGCTGCATCTGCCACGGTCGGGTCGAGAGCCTGGTCACCGAGGTCACGATGAGCTCGCCGCGGGTGTTCCTGACCAGCAACCAGATCGCGCCGATCAAGGTCACCGTGGCCCACCCCGACCTGACCGCCGGGGGCCTCAACGTGTCCGCAGACGGCGGCAGCTTCTCCGCCGGCAGCAACACCCAGCTCATGGCCGGGGAGATCACCCACACCCAGCCGGAGGCCCTGAGCGGCGGCAGCGTGGACTTCAAGTTCATCTGGAAGGCGCCGGCGGCCCCCGGGCTCTACACCCTCAGCGCGGCGGGCAACGCCGTGAACGAGGACGGCGACCGCTCCGACGCCGACGACTGGGCCTTGGCCGACGACCTGCAGATCGTGGTGATGCCCCCGGGCCCGGCCGGGCCGCCGGCCTTCGCCTGGGCCGGGCTCCTGCTGATCTGGGGCTGGCGCAGGGGCTCTCTCGATTAAGGGACCGACAGCAAGGAGGTCAGCATGGACCGCGTCCTGATCCGCTACTGCGTGCCCTGAAACTACAAGCCTCGTGCGGCCCGGGCGGCCGCCCACATCACCGAGCACACCGGGGTCGAGGTGACCATCACCCCCGGCAGTCGCGGCGAGTTCACGGTCTGGGTCGACGGCACGGTCGTCGCGAAGAAGACCCTGGACGGCTTCCCCACCGAGCAGGCGTGCCTGGAGGCGGTGCAGGGGGCGCTCTGACCGCCTCACCTGGCGGGCTCGGCGCTGGCCGGGACGTTGTCGGACGCCGTGCGGTTCACGAGCCTGTAGGCCACCGGGATCACCAGCAGGGTCAGCAGCGTGGCGGAGGTCAGCCCGGCGATCAGGGTGAGGGCCAGGGGCTGCTGGATCTCCGCCCCTTCGCCGAAGCCCATGGCCAGCGGGAGCAGGCCCAGCACGGTGGTGACCGTGGTGATCAGGATCGGCCGCAGCCGCAGCCGCCCGGCCCGCTCGATCGCCGCCAGGGGGCTCAGCTTGTCCCGTTGTCGGTTGATCGTGTCCACCAGGACGATCGCGTTGTTGACCACCACCCCTGCGAGCACGATCAGCCCGATGAACACCACCACGCTCAGGGGCGTGCCGGTGCCGATCAGCCCCACGACCACGCCCACCACCGCCAGGGGCAGGGAGAACAGGATCACCAGCGGGTGCAGCAGGTGCTCGAAGGTGCTGGCCATGATCACGTAGACCAGGAAGACCGCCAGCCCCAGGGCAAAGGTCAGCGAGCCCAGGGAGCGCTCCATCTCCCGGCTCTGGCCGGCGACCTCCACGTGCACGCCTTCGGGCAGGCTCAGCCGGCTCAGCTCCCGGGCCAGGCCGGTGCCGGTGGTGCCCAGGTCGAAGCCGGAGACGTTGGCGCTGATCACCGCGGCCCGCTGCTGGTCGATGCGGCGGATCTCGCTGGGGCCGACGCCTTCGGTGAGGGTCGCCACCGCGTCGAGGGGGATCACCGGGTCCAGGCTGGGGTTCACGTTGATCCGGCCCAGCTGGGCCACCGACTCCCGGTCGTCCTCCACCAGTCGGACCATCAGGTCCACCTTGCGGTCGCCCCGGCGGACCCGGGTGGCTTCCGCGCCCTGGACCTTGTCCCGG
>CAYFPX010000027.1:0-3989 GCA_964344945.1 uncultured Enterobacterales bacterium | reverse complement strand
TCGGCGACAGCGGCGGCGGACAGGCCGAACCGGTCCAGCAGGCGGCGGTCGTAGCGCACCCGGATCTCCGGGAAGCCGCTGACCAGGGAGCTGCGCACGTCGCTCAGGCCGGGCTGGGCTGCGGTCAGGTCCTGGACCTGATCGGCGCTGGCCCGGAGCGCGTCCAGATCCTGGCCCAGCACCACCACCTCGACCGGGGTGCGGAAGCTGAACAGGGCCGGGGTGCGGATCCGGCTCGTGATCCGGGGAAGCTCGGCCAGGGTCTCCCGCAGCTCCCCCATCACCCGCTCCTGGCGCCCGCCGAGGTCGCCGGTGGGCTTCAGCTCCACCAGGAGCTGGGCGGTGTGCTCGCCTTCGTCGGGCTTGGCGTCGGCCCGGCGCTCGGAGCCGATGGCCGCGTAGACGCTCGCCACCTCGGGGTGCTCGCCGATGCGCTGCTCGACCTCGGCGAGGGTGGCGACGGTGCGGTCCAGGGGCGTGCCCACCGGCAGGGCGGCCTCGACCGTGAACCGGCCTTGGTGGACCTCGGGGATGAGCTCCGAGCCCACGGTCGTGAGCCCGTAGACCGAGGCGACCAGCAGGACCGCGGCCCAGCCCAGCACGGTGAAGGGGCTGCGTAGGGCCCAGGTGAGCGCGGCCGGGTAGCGGTGGTCCAGGCGGTCGTAGAGCCCGCCGAAGCGCTCGGCGACCCACAGCGCCGCGGCGTGCAGGCGGGGCAGGACCTGGCCCGCGACCCAGAACAGCCCGCGGCCGACGTACAAGAGCGGCACGATCACCAGCAGGACCAGCAGCTCCAGCAGGCCCTGGATCAGGAAGCGGACGAGCTGGTAGGGCAGTGCGATGAAGCGCCGGGGCTTCTCCCGGTTCCAGGCCCAGCTCGCCTTCAGCCGTTGCCAGGAGCGCCAGGTCAGCGGCAGCTGGCGAGCGTCGGTCGGCCCCACCCGCGGCAGGGGCATGCGGCCCGAAGACCAGGGCCACCAGCAGCGACGCGATCAGGCTGCAGACCACCGCCAGGGCCAGGTCTCGGAACAGCTGACCGGCGATGCCCTCGACGTAGGCGATGGGCAGGAAGACCGCGACGGTCGTGAGCGTGGAGGCGACCACCGCGGCGGCCACCTCGCGCACGCCGGCCTCCGCCGCGTCGCGCCGGCCCAGGCCGGCCTCGCCCTTCACGTGGATCGACTCCAGGACCACGACAGCCCGGCGAGGGACATCAGGTTCAGGGACACGCCGAACAGGTACAGGGGCGCGAAGGTGCAGACGATGCTGATCGGGATCGCCGTGCCGATGATCGCCGTCGCCCGCAGGTCCCGCAGGAACAGGAAGAGCACGCTGATCGCCAGCAGCCCGCCCAGGGCCGCGGTGATGCCCAGGTTGCTGACCGCCGCCTCGATGAAGGCCGCCTGGTCGTCGAGCACCTGGACCACCAGGTAGTCGGGCAGGGTCTCGATCAGGGGCGGGGGGCCGCGGGGGAAGCCTTCGGGCAGCTCCTGCGCGGGCTTCGCGTCCACCCCCAGCCGATCCTTGACCGCCCGGGCCACGCTCACGATGTTCGCGTCGGCCTCCTTGTGCACCTCGAGCTCCACCGCCTCGGCGCCGTCGAGGTGGGAGACCACCTCCCGGTCCTTGTGGGACTCGGTGATCACGGCCACCTCGTCCAGCCGGACCAGCTGGCCGTCGCTGCGGCGGATCTGCAGGGACTCGAGCTCGTCGATCCGGGTGAACTCGTTGAGGGTCCGGATCAGGTACTCGGTGTCGCCCTCCCGGATCGCGCCGCCGGCGATGTTCACGTTCTCCGAGCCCAGAGCGGCCCGGACCGCGCCGAGGGTCAAGCGCCTGGCGGCGAGCCAGTCCTCCCGGACCTCGACCAGGATCTGGCGCTCCAGGCCGCCGCGGACCTTGACCGCGGCGACCCCGTCCATGGCCTCGAGCTTGGGCTTGAGCTCGTCTTCGGCGACCTCGCGCAGCATCAGCAGGGCCCGCTCCCCTTCCGGTCCGTCTTCGGCGTCTGGGTCCAGGGCCAGGGCGATGCGCAGGATCGGGTCCAGGCTGGGGTCGTAGCGCAGCAGCAGCGGTCGCCGGGCTTCGTCGGGGAGCCAGGTCTGCTGCATGCGCTCCCGCACGGACTGGGCCGCCGCGTTCATGTCGGCGCCCCAGCCGAACTCCAGGACCACGTCGCTGGACTCGGCCCGGCTTCGGGACTCCAGCCGGACCAGGCCGTCGGCGGTGCTCACCGCCTCCTCGACCGGGCGGCTGACCTGGACCTCGACCTCTTCTGGGGCGGCGCCCGGGTACTCGGTGCGGACCGTGAGCGTGGGGTAGCTCAGGTCCGGCATCAGGTTCACCGGGAGCTGGAGGAAGCTCACCTGTCCGAACACCGCCACCGCGGTGAAGACCATCAAGACGGCCACGGGCCGATCGACGATCAGCGCGAAGAACGAGCTGGCCTGCTTCACGTCAGCCGGCTTCGGGTTCCGTGGTGGCTTCGGCGCCGTCGGCCGCGGCTTCCTCTGCGGCGTCCTCGTCCTCACGGGCGGTCGGGTCCTCGGGGTAGCGCACCCGGGCGCCGTCGCGCAGGGAGGCGCCGCCGTTGGTGACCACCTCGTCGTCCAGGGCCAGGCCCTCCATCACCTCGACGACCGCGTGGTCCTGGTAGCCGAGCACGAGCTCCGCCTGGCGGGCGATGCGGTAGGGGCCAGGCAGGGGCTCCTCCTCCTCTTCCTCCGCGTCGTCGCTGCCCTTGTCCTCCTCCTCGTCGTCTGCGGGCTCGGGCTCGGGAGGCTCCTCGATGCCCACCTTGTAGGCGACCGGCTCACCGTCCTGCCAGCTGAGGGCGCGGCGGGGGATGACCAGCACGTCGTCGTGGCGGCCTACTTCGATGCGCACGCTCACGAACTGGCCCGGGCGCAGCAGCTCCTGCTTCGGGTCCAGCTCCACCGTCACGCGGACCGTGCCGGTCATGGGGTCGACGGTCGGTGCGATGCGGACCACTTCGGCGGACACGGTCTGCTCCTCGTCGTAGGCGCCGGTCAGGTTGGCGGGCATGCCTGCGGCGATGCGGCCCAGGTCCTTCTCGGGGACCTTGACCACCACCCGCAGGCGGCTCAGGTCGACCACCTGGAACGCCCGGCGGCCTCCGGCGACCTCGCCCAGCCGGACCTCGCGCACGCTCACCGTGCCGGCGATGGGGCTGGTGATGCGGGTGCGGTCGAACATGAGCCGGGCTTCGTCCAGGGCCGTGCGCGCCGTGTCGACCCGGAAGCTCGACTCGTCGAGCTCGCGCTGGCTGACCACGCCCTGGCCGAACAGGCGCTCGACCTCGGCGTGGTCGGTGCGGGCGCGGGCCATCTCCGCTTCGGCGCGGACCTTGTTGGCCTCGAGGTTGGGGCTGCTCAGGGTGGCGAGCTTCTGGCCGCGCCGGACCCGGTCGCCCTCTTCCACGTGCAGGGCCACCACCGTGCCGCTGAGCTCGGGGACCAGGTCGGCCTGTGCTTCGGCCTCGACCGTGCCGCTGGTGACCAGGTGGTCGCCCACGCTGCCTCGCTCGACGGCCTTCACCTCGACCAGGGTGCGCGGGTCGGCGCGGGGGCCCTTGTCCTCGTCCTCTCCTTCGGCCTGCTCCGCGTCGTCACCGGTGCCTTCGCCGCCGTCGCAGGCGACACCGAGGCCCAGGGCGGCGGTGAGGAGGAGGAGGAACAGGCGCATGGACACGGCCGGTACGGAGGCCCGGAGAGCTTATTGCGGGAGACGGCGTGTGGGGGAGACACCTGTGGGGTTCGTGCCCGTCCCGGGGACGGACGTGCTTGACTGGCGCGGTGCTCATCCGTGTCTGCGAGCCTCGGGACCACGCCAGCGTGGAGGCCTTGTGGGGGGCGGTCTTCGGCTACCCAGAGGCCCGGAACCGGCCGGACCGGGTGCTGGCGGAGAAGCTGCGGGTGACCCCGTGGCCTGTCCTCTGTCTACCCTCTTGACCGATATCCTGACCACCC
>CAYFPX010000026.1:49184-52495 GCA_964344945.1 uncultured Enterobacterales bacterium | reverse complement strand
TCGACTGGTCCACCGCCCAGGCGGGGGCCAGCGCATGAGGCGCGTCGCCATCATCGGCACCGGCCAGACCCGGCACGCCCGCCGGCGGGACGACGTCTCCCAGCCGGAGCTGGTGCGCGAGGCCGCCGCCGCCGCCCTGGCCGACGCGGGCCTGCAGCCCCGGGACATCGACGGGGTGCTGCTCGGCAACATGGAGCTCTTCGAGGGCCGGGCCTGCCCCGAGCTGTGGGTCGGCGAAGGCGCCTGGGCCACCGCGAAGCCCTGCATGAAGGTCGCCACCGGCGGCACCTCGGGCACCTCGACCTGCATCGCCGCCTTCCACCAGGTGGCCGCGGGGCTCTTGGACGTCGCCCTGGTCGTGGGCTGGGAGAAGCACTCCGAGGGCCACACCCAGACCGGCATGGCCCTGACCGACCCCTACTGGGACCGAGCGGTGGCGTCGGGCGCCCTGGGCAACTTCGCCCTGTCGATCTCCGAATTCATGGCCGAGCGCGGGGTGAGCGAGGAGCACGCGGCGGGCATCGCGGTGAAGGCCCGGCGCAACGCGGCGAACAACCCCCACGCCCACCTGCAGCGGCCCGACCTCACCGTGGACGAGGTGCTGGCCTCTCGCATGCTGGCCCACCCCCTCAGGCTCCTGGACATGTGCCCCCAGTCCGACGGGGCCTGCGCCATCGTCGTGGCCAGCGAGGAGGCGGCTCGCCGGCTCTGCCCGCGACCAGCCTGGGTCCTGGCCACCGCCACCCGCCACGAGCAGCCCTTCCTGGGCGACATCGACCGCAGGCTCTGCACCATGCGCACCCTGCGGGACGCGGCGCGCTCGGTCTACGCCCAGGCCGGCATCCGCGAGCCCCTGGAGCAGCTCGACGTGGCCGAGATCTACGAGCCGGTGAGCTACGCCGAGCTGGCCTGGTACGAGGCCCTGGGGTTCTGCGCCGAGGGCCAGGCCGGGCGCCTCGTCGAAGACGGGGTCACGGAGATGGACGGCACGCTGCCCGTGAACCCCTCGGGCGGTGTCCTGTCCACCAACCCGGTCGGCGCCTCGGGCGTCATCCGGGTCGCCGAGGCCGCGCTGCAGCTCCACGGCCGCGGAGGCGCCCGCCAGGTCGAGGGCGCCCGGCTGGCCCTGGCCACAGGGTATGGCGTCTACGCCTGGGCAGACGCCATCGTGCTGGGGGCCGAGGCGTGATCACCGTGCGCCACGAGCTGGACCTGACCTGGCGCTACGCCTCCGGCGAGGCGATGGCGCGGTTCTGTGCCGGCCTGCGGGAGCGCCGGCTGATGGCCCTGCGCTGCGACGGCTGCGGGCGCCGCCTGCTGCCGCCCAGGCCGGTCTGCGGCGACTGCCGGCGAGAGCTGAGCGAGTGGGTCCCGGTCGCCGACGAGGGCGAGCTGGTGGCCTGGACCGTGGTGCACGTGCCGATCCTCGATGGCCGCACCGGCGAGCCCCGGCCCTCCCCCTATGGCATGGGGCTGATCCGCCTGGACGGCGCCGACACGACCCTGAACCACTACCTCGCCGAGGCGGACCCGGCGGCCCTGCGCATCGGGCTGCGGGTCCGGGCGGTCTGGCGGCCCGAGCTCCGGGGCGCGATGGACGACA
This sequence comes from uncultured Enterobacterales bacterium, assembly GCA_964344945.1. Lineage (GTDB taxonomy): Bacteria > Myxococcota_A > UBA796 > UBA796 > CAJQPC01 > CAYFPX01. Next base: position 50,892 of record CAYFPX010000026.1, on the reverse strand, counting down.
TCCTGCACTTCGAGGTGGTGCGTTGATCCACGAAGGCACCATCCGCCTGACCTTCACCTATGCCGCGGGGGCCACCCTGGGCCGGTTCCTGGTGGCCCTGCGCGACGAAGCCCAGCTCACGGGCAGTCGGTGCCCGAGCTGCCAGCGCGTGCTCTGCCCGCCCAAGGACTGCTGCCCCCGCTGTGGCGACCCCACCGGTGCCCCGGTCGCGGTCGGCCCCGCCGGCACCCTGGTCTCCTTCACCGAGCAAGCGCCGGACCGCGTCTTCGGCCTGGTGCGGCTGGACGGCGCCGACACGGCGCTCTTGCACCGGCTCGTGGGCGACGGCCCGTGGACCCTCGGGATGCGCGTGCGCGCCCGCTTCGCCACCCAGCGCGAGGGCGCCATCACCGACCTGGAGGGCTTCGAGCGATGACCGTACGCACCGAGCGGCTCGGCCATGTCCTGGTGGTGACCCTGGACCGACCCGAGGCCCACAACGCGCTGTCCCTGGCGATGACGGCGCAGCTCTGCGAGGTCTGGACCACCCTGCGCGACGACCCGGAGCTGCGGGTGGCCGTGCTGACGGGCGCCGGCGGTCGGGCCTTCTGTGCCGGCGCGGACCTGAAGGAGATCGGGTCCTGGTACCGGGCGATGACCCCCATCCAGCGCCGGGAGCGGGCCGAGCGAGCGCCGGGCCTGGGCGGGATCACCCGGAACCTGGACCCCGGCAAGCCCGTCATCGCCGCCATCGGGGGGCACTGCCTGGCCGGAGGGCTGGAGCTGGCCCTGGCCTGTGACGTGCGCATCGCCGCCGAGCACGCCCGCTTCGGCCTGCCCGAGGTCAAGCGGGGCATCATGCCCGGCGCCGGCGGGACCCAGCGCCTGCCGCGGGCGATCCCGCTGAGCGCCGCGCTGGAGCTGCTGCTCACCGGCGACAGCATCGACGCGGCCAGAGCCCTGGCGCTGGGGCTGGTGAGTCGGGTCGTGCCCGCCGACAGGCTCCTGGACGAAGCCCTGGCGCTGGCCCGCCGCATCGCGGCCAACGCCCCCCTGGCCGTCCAGGCCGCCCGGGCCGCCGCCCTGCGGGGGCTGCACCTGCCTTTGGCCGAGGGCCTGCGCCTGGAGCAGCTCCACGCCGAGCCCCTGCGGCAGACCGAGGACGCCGCCGAGGGCATCCGGGCCTTCGCGGAGAAGCGCCCCCCCGAGTTCCGAGGGAGATGACGATGACCGACCACGAGACCCTGCGCTGCCGGCGCGATGGCCCCGTCCTGCGGGTCACCCTGGACCGCCCCGAGGTGCTCAACGCCATCGACGGCCGCATGCTCGCGGAGCTGCGCCAGGTCCTCGCCGAGGCGGACCGCGACCCCGAGGTGCGCGTGGTGCGCATCGACGCGGCTGGCGAGCGGGCGTTCTCCGCCGGCATCGACGTGGCGTACGTGGGCCCCATGCTGGGCCTGGAGGCCCGGGAGGTCGGCCGGGAGCTCCACAGGACCTTCCTCGCCCTGCGCACGACCGAGCTCCCGGTGGTGGCCGAGATCGACGGCCTGTGCCTGGGCGCCGGCCTGGAGCTGGCCCTGTCCTGCGACTTCATGATCGCCAGCGACCGGGCGCGCTTCGGCCTGCCGAACATCCACCGGGGCATCCCGGCCATCGTCGAGGCGGCCATCCTGCCGCTGGCGGTCGGCATCCAGGGCGCGAGGGAGCTGGCCTACACCGGGGTCTTCTG
>CAYFPX010000026.1:35720-49174 GCA_964344945.1 uncultured Enterobacterales bacterium | reverse complement strand
CGGCCAAGGCCGAGCGCCGGGGCCTGGTGCAGCAGGTGGTGCCCCCCGCCGAGCTGGACGCCACCGTCTCCGCCCTCTGCGCGCACCTGGCCGAGAAGAGCCCGGCGGCGCTGGGCACCCAGAAAGAGATCATCCACAAGTGGATGACCACCGATCTCGAGGCGGCCATCGACTTCAGCATCAACACCGTGATGCTCAACTTCATGACGCGGGACCAGAAGGAGGGCATGGCGGCCTTCCTGGAGAAGCGCCCCGCGACCTTCGAGGGGCGGTGATGGACAAGGTCGTCGTCACCTGTGCGCTGACCGGCGCCCAGCAGGGCAAGGAAGCCAACCCGCACCTGCCCGAGCAGCCCGAGGAGATCGTGGCCCAGGGGCTCGAGGCCTGGCGCGAGGGCGCGGCGGTGCTGCACCTGCACGCCCGGGATGCCCAGGGCCGGGCCACCGCGGACGTGGCGGTCTTCCGCCGCATCGTCGAGGGCCTGCGCCAGGCCGGCTGCGACGCCGTCATCAACCTGACCACCGGCGGCGCGGTCGCGGGCCTGCCGCTGGAGGAGCGCGTCCGGGTGGTGCCCGAGCTGCGGCCGGAGATCGCCTCGTTCTCCGTGGGCAGCGGCGCCTTGCTCGGCCGCTACGACCGGCGGGAGGGCCGCTGGGTCCGGGACCGGGTGGTGCCCCTGTTCTCCTCCCACGCCGAGCTGGAGCGGGTCGCCCGGTTCTTCCGGGAGCACGGGGTCAAGCCCGAGCTCGAGGTCTACCACGCCGGCATGCTCAACAACCTCCGGGCCCTGGACGCCCGGGGGGTGCTCGCCCACCCGCTGCTGGTGAACCTGGTGATGGGCATCCCCGGCGAGATCACCCGGGCCACGGTCAAGGACCTGGTCCACCTGGTCGACGGGCTGCCCGCCGGGGCCAACTGGCTGGTGACCGCCATCGGCGCCCGCAACCACTTCCGCATGCTCGGCGCGGCCCTGGCCATGGGTGGCCACGTGCGCGTCGGCATGGAGGACAACGTCTACCTCTCCCGCGGCGAGCTCGCGCGGTCCAACGGCCAGATCGTGGCCAAGGCCGTGCGGGTGATGCGGGAGCTGGGCACCGAGCCAGCCTCGCCCGACGAGGCCCGAACCATCCTGGACCTGAGGAGAGACCATGTCGCGTGACCGCATCGCCATCGACGCCTGGGGGAGCTGGATCCCACCGGAGGGCGCCGCCAACTGGCCCGCCGAGTTCCTGCACATCTTCAAGAAGTACCGCTCGCCCCAGGTCATCTTCGACGGCATGAGCATCGAGCAGATGCTCGGCGAGATGGACGCCGCCGGCGTGGACCGGGTGGTGCTGAGCGCCTTCTACCACCTGGACACGGCGATCGTGACCAACGAACAGGTCGCCGAGCAGTGCGCCCGCCACCCCGACCGCTTCATCGGCAGCGGCACGGTGAACCCTCTGAAGAAGCCCGGCGCGGTCTACCGCGAGGTGCGGCGGCTGGTCCAGGACCTGGGCATGCGGGTCATCCGGCTGGAGCCCTACATGTACGGCGACGGCATGACCGGCCTGGCCCCCAACGACAAGCACTACTGGCCCGTGTACCTGGCAGCCCAGGAGCTGGGCGCCGCCGTGGCGATCCAGGTCGGCCACACCGGGCCGCTGTTGCCCAGCGAGTGCGGGCGGCCCATCTACCTGGACGAGGTGGCGCTGGCCTTCCCGGACCTGACCATCCTTGGGTGCCACCTGGGTCAGCCCTGGCACGAGGAGATGATGACCCTGGCCTGGAAGCACCCGAACCTCTACGTCGAGACCAGCGCCCGGGCGCCCAAGCACTGGCCGGCGGAGTTCAAGCGCTTCGTGCGCGGGTGGGGCCGGGACAAGGTGATCTGGGCCACCGACTACCCCCTGCTGGACTTCGACCGCACGCTGGCGGAGCTGGAGGCACTCGACCTGGGCGAAGAGGTCTTCAACAAGGTCGTTCGCGACAACGCGCTGCGGGCCCTGGGCCTGGAGGCGTGATGAGCCTGCTCGCGCTCGTCGCCTGCGGGGGCGTGACCGGCACCACCAGCGACACCGGGACGCTCCCCGCCGACACCGGCGAGGGTGTGCTCTTCGAGGTCGCCCAGGCGGTGCTGAGCGACTGCGATCCGGGGCACTTCGAGGACCTCGCCGACGCCGACCCCGAAGAAGTGCGCGACAGCCTGCTGGAGCTCGACGCCTGGTTCAAGAAGACGGCGTGGACGGTCGGCACGACCACCGGGCACGAGAACCCCGTCGAGTACCGGTCCGAGGCCCTGGCCGACTGGCAGTTCGACTACGTGCTGCACGTGCCCGAGGCCTACGAGGCCGACGCCGACGCTCCCCTGCCCCTCTACGTCGACCCGGCCCACCCCCTGGACGACCCCGGCGACAGCTACGGGGTGCTGGAGTGGGACGCCGACCTCGCCGCCGAGCCGATGCTCGTGCTCCAGGCCAACTTCTTCAACACGCTCTACACCGAGCTGGGTGAGGACGCCTACTACGAGCAGGTCGTCGGCGAGGACGAGTTCGGCCAGGTCGTGGGCTACCAGGACAACCTGGACACCATCGGCGCCGCCATCCGCGACGTGAGGCGCAGCTACTGGGTCGACTCGGCCCACGTGATGACCGGCGGCGTGAGCGCCGAGGGCAACAGCGCCTGGATGCAGGGGGTCTTCTCCTCGGACGACTACGCCGCAGTCCTGCCCACCTCGGCGGGCTGCAACGGCTACGACGAGGACTTCTGGCGCAACCTGGAGCACGTCGCCGCGCTGGTGGTGCACGGCACCGACGACACCATCGTGGACGTCTCCCAGGCCGACGCCTGCGTGGAGCGGCTGGAGAGCTGGGACCACGACGTCGAGTACTGGCGCATGGAGGGCGAGGGCCACGGCACGATGTTCTCCTCGGTCTTCGGCGACGCCACGGCCTGGATGCTGGAGCGCACCCGGGAGGTGACCCCGGACCACGTGCACAAGGCGATCTGGAGCGAGCGGGACGCCGACGCCTACTGGCTGGGGGTCACCGAGTTCTCCGGCAGCGTGGCCGAGGACACCTCGATCTACGCCGCCCCGGCCGCGAGCATCGACGCGACCTGGTCCGAGGGTCGGGTCGAGGTCGAGGCCACCGGCGTGGCGGCCTTCGAGCTGCGCTGGCTGGACCCGGCCCTGGGCGGGACGGACGTCGAAGTCGTGGTCAACGGCGAGCCCGCCGGCACCCACGCCCTGGCGCAGGACCCCACGGTGGCGGTGGAGGAGTACTGCCGCTCCGCGGACCTCGACCGGCTCTGGTGGGGCCGGGCCGTGGTGGAGGTCCCGTGACCCTGTCCCAGGTCCTGGCCCGCATCCCCTTCCTGGAGCCCTTCGGGCTTCAGGTGGAGGCCTCCGACCAGGTGGCCGTCCACCTGCCGGACCAGCCCTTCACCCGGAACCACGTCGGCACCCAGCACGCCGGCGCCCTGTTCACCGTCGCCGAGACGGCCGCCGGGGTCGCCGCCTGGGGTGTGGTGCCCGACGACGGCGCGTTCGTGCTCTTGCGGCGGGCCGAGGTGCGCTACACCCGCCGGGCAGAGGGCCCGGTCACCGCCACCGCCACCGTGGCCGACGACGCCGCGGAGGCCTCGCGGCGGCTGTTCGCCGAGACCTGGCGGGCGGACATCGACGTCGACGTCACCATCAGAGACGAAGCCGGTGAGCGCGTCTTCGAGGGCAGCTTCGACTACGCCCTGCGCCCCAGGAAGCGGGCGTGATCCACCTCCTCTTCCTCGTCGCCTGCCAGCAGGACCCGTCCCCCGGGCCGCTCCTGGCCGCCGCGGCCATCGTCGACTTCACGCCGGAGGGCTTCGAGACCTTCCTGGACTGCGGCGAGGACGGGCTCTGCGAGGGGGACCCCGGCTGGAGCTGGCCCGACGAGGGCGAGGGCGACGCCACCTACGACGACTTCGAGGCCTTCGAAGACTGTGGGCTCGATCGCCTCTGCGAGGGTGACGAGGGCTGGCCCGGGCCCGACGAGGGCGAAGGCGACGGCGAGTTCCAGGCGCTGTACCTGGCCGGCTTCCAAGGCAGCATCGGCAGCACCTACGGCGGGCGGCCCGCCCAGGGCGTGCACGACCCGGTGACGGCGCGCCTGCTGCTGCTGCGCCAGGACGACGAGCAGGTGCTCCTGGTGCTCGTCGACGCCGTGGGCCTGTTCCACAAGTACACCTGGGCCCTGCGCCGGGAGATCGCCGCGGCCAGCGACATCCCCGCGGACCGCGTCGTGGTCGCCGCGCTCCACGACCACCAGGGCCCGGACACGATGGGCCTGTGGTCCCCCCGAGGGGTGAGCCAGGACTTCATCCGGCCGGTGGTGGACGCGACCATCGAGGCGGCGGCGGCCCTGCCCGCCCAGCTCGTCGAGGTCAGCGCCACCTGGGCCCGCGCCGAGACCCCCGCCTGCCAGGGCGACGACGGGGCCCTGCTGCCCCTGGCCGACTGCCCGGAGCCGGCCAGCGAAGCGGAGGCGAAGACCGCCCAGGGCTGGACCCCGGTGATGCTCACCGACACCCGGGACCCCTATGTCCGGGCCACCGACCTGGCCGCCCTGCGGTTCGACGGCGCCAGCGGCACCGTCGCGACCCTGGTGAGCTGGACCAACCACCCCGAAGTGCTCGGGGACGAGAACGGCCTCGTCAGCGCCGACTTCCCCCACTACGTCCGGGAGCAGCTCGAGGCCCGCTACGGCGGGGTCGCGCTGTACGCCTCGGGGCCGGTGGGCGGCATGATGACGCCCCTGCGGGGGACCGCCGTGCCCCTGTGGGCCGAGGACGGCAGCGGCCGCGTCGAGGGGGAGCTGGTCTCCGAGGCGGGCTTCGACAAGGCCTGGAGCACCGGCTTCGAGGTCGCCCAGGCGGCGATCGACGCCCTGGCGCCAGAGACGCCGGGAGCGGGCCTGCTGGACGTGAGCAGCGCGACGGTGCGGGTGCCGCTGAGGCTGGAGTACCAGATCCTCTTCGGCCTCACCGAGACCTACGACCCGGCCGACGACGCCACGACCACCGAGGGCGAGGGCTGCGAGTCAGGCTGCGTCGAGGCAGATCTGTGGCGGATCGACCTGGACGGTCTCACGCTGGTGACCGCCCCCGGCGAGGCCTTCCCCGAGCTGGTCGTGGGGCGTGGGGCCGTGACCGTCGACTACGCCGACGAGGGCTACCCCGCCGTGGACTACCCCGGGATCCGAGGGCTGCGGGCGGCGGCGGGCCACGACGACCTCTTCCTGCTCGGCCTGGCCGACAACGAGCTCGGCTACCTGGTGCCCGGGCCCGACTTCCTCGACGACGACGACCACCCCAACTTCTACGAGGAGTCGGTGAGCGCCCACGAGACCGCCGGAGACGTGGTCTGCGAAGCGCTGATCGACCTGCTCGACGCGGAGGGCCCATGCCTGGACTGAACACCGTTCTGCTGCGCCGTGACGGCGCCGTCGCCACCCTCACCCTGAACCGCCCGGACCGGCTCAACGCCATCGACCTGCCCACGCTGGAGGCCCTGGTCGCCGCGCTGGAGGAGGTCGGCGCCGACCCGAGCGTCCGCTGCCTGGTCCTGGCCGGCGCCGGCCGCGCCTTCTGCGCCGGGGCCGACCAGGGCGAGATGGTGCGCCGGGACGCGGCGGACTGGGAGCGCATCGTGCAGCGCTACCTGGACCCGATCCGCGCCATCGCCGGCATGGACAAGCCGGTGATCGCCCGGCTCCACGGCGACGCGGTGGGTGGGGGCCTGGGCCTGGCCCTGGCCTGTGACCTCCGGGTGGCGGCCGAGGGCGTCCGGCTCTGTGCGCCCTTCGTCCGCATCGGCCTGGCCGGCTGCGACATGTCCTGTGGCTGGTTCCTGCCCCGGCTCGTCGGGCTCGGCCGGGCCACGGAGATGATGATGACCGGGCGGATGGTCGACGCCTCCCTGGCCGAGCGCTGGGGACTGGTGAACCGGGTGGTCCCCCCCGAGGACCTCGACGAGGCGGTCGGCGGGCTGGCCGCGCGCCTGGCCGGCACGCCCCCCGGCGCCCTGGCCTTCACCAAGCGGGCCATGCGCCGGTCCCTGGAGCGCGGCATGGAGGAGGAGTTCGACTACGAGGTCTTCGCCCAGGTCCAGTGCCTGCAGGGGACCGAACACACCCAGGCGCTCGCCGCCTTCCAGGAGGCCCGACGATGAGCGACCTGCTGCTCGCCGAGCACGAAGCCCTGTTCGTCGAGGCCGTCCGCGGCTTCGCCGCCCGGGAGATCACCCCTCACGCCGCGAGCTGGGACGCCGAAGGGCGCACCCCGCGGGAGCTCTTCCTGCGCCTGGGCGAGCTGGGCTGGCTGGGCACGGCCTTTCCCGAAGAGGTGGGCGGCAGCGGCGGCGGCTCGGTGCTCTACGCGCTCTTGTGCCGGGAGCTGGCCCGGGCCTCGGCGGGGGCGGCCCTGAGCACCTATGTGCACACCGCCCTGGCCTCGGCGGCGATCCTGCACCTGGGGAGCCCGGCCCAGCAGGCCGAGCACCTGCCCGACGCCCTGGCCGGCCGCCGCCTGGGCTGCTGGGCCTACGCCGAGGCCGACGCCGGCGCCGACGTCTCCAGCGTGCGCACCCGGGCCGTGCGAGACGGCGACGCCTACCTGCTCACCGGCGCCAAGCTCTACATCACCAACGCCCCCTTCGCCGACTTCGCCGTGGTGGTCGCCTCCACCGCACCGGAGCGGCGGCTGAAGGGCCTCTCGGTCTTCCTGGTGGCGCTCGACCGCCCCGGGGTCCAGGTCGGCCCCCCGATGGCCAAGCTCGGCATGGGCGCCTCCCAGATGGCCGAGATCGTGCTCGACGGCTACCGCGCCCCGGTCTCGGACCGCCTGGGCCCGGAGCACACGGGCTTCATCCAGGCGATGCGGGTGCTGACCCTGGGCCGGATCGCCGCCGCCGCCTTCGGGGTCGGTCTCGGCGAAGCCGCGAGCCAGGCCGCGAGCGAGCACGTGAGGCAGCGCGTGCAGTTCGGCAAGCCCCTCGTCCGCCAGCAATTCGTGCGCTTCACCCTGGCGGACCTGGCCACCCGGCTGGCGGCCGCCTGGCAGCTCACCCTGCACGCCGCCCGGCTCGCCGACGCCGGGCGCTCCCACGACACCGAGGCCTCGATGGCCAAGCTCTTCGCCACCGAGACCTGCACCTGGGCCTGCGAGCGGTCGCTGCACCTCTCCGGCGCCCAGGGCTACATGAGCGAGAGCCCCGCCCAGCGCTACTACCGCGACTGCAAGGTGCTCGAGTGGGGGGAAGGCACGAGCGAGATCCAGCGCGAGACCATCGCGCGGGCACTGGAGGCGTAGGCAGATGGGCGTGAAGGAACGGCGGGCGCGGGAGCGCCAGCAGCGTCGGGCGAGCGTGCTCGACGCGGCCAGGACGATCCTGGCCGAGCGGGGCTTCAACGGGACCACGACGCGGCGCATCGCCGAGCGCTGTGAGCTGTCCGAGGCGACCCTGTTCTTCTACTTCAAGAGCAAGGACGAGATCTTCACCTCGCTGCTGCTGGAGGGCATCGAGGTCCTCCGCCGGGGACTCGAACAGATCGCCACCGAGGACCTGGACCGGCGGGGGCGCATCGCGAGGCTGTGGCGCTTCTTCTCCCAGGTGCGACAGGACCACCCGGAGTACTTCCAGGTCTTCGCTTACCTGGCCCACCCCAAGGCGACGGCTTCGGTCTCCGAGGAGGTGCTCGACGAGCTGGCCCGGCGCTCCGGCGACAACTTCCGGCTGTTCGCCTCGCTGCTGGAGCTGGACGGCGCGGCAGACCGGGTCGCCCCGGACCTGGTCTGGGCCGCCTTCCTGGGCCTGGTGGTGCTGGGGGACTCCCGGCGCAACCTGGGCGCGCCCCCCCACCCCACCGACCGGGAGCTGGAGGCCGCCCTGAGCCTCCTGCTGGACGGCCTCGCCCCCCTGGAGTCGCCATGACCATGCGCGCCGCCCGACTGCACGTGCCCGGAGAGCCCCTGCGGATCGAGGAGGTCCCCGTGCCCGTGCCCGGGCCCGGAGAGGTGCTGGTGAAGGTCTGCGCCTGCGGACTCTGCGGCACCGACCTGCACCTGGCGGTCCACGGGGACCTGCCCGTCGCCCGCTCCCCGATCACCCTGGGCCACGAGGCCGCCGGGGTGGTGGCCGGGCTCGGGCCTGGGGCCCGGGGCGTGCGGGAGGGAGACCGCGTCGCGCTGTTCCCGGCGGCCTCCTGCGGGGCCTGCGGGCCCTGCCTGGACGGCCGGGAGTCCCTCTGCGACCGGGCCCAGGTCTTCGGCATGTCCCGGGACGGCGCCCTGGCCGACTACGTGGTGACCCCCGCCCGCTCGGTGGTCCGGCTGGGCGACCGGGTGCCCTTCGACCAGGCCGCCGTGATCACCGACGGGGTCGCCACCCCCTTCCACGCCCTGCGGACCCGGGGCGCCCTGCGAGCCGGCGAGACCGTCGGCGTGTTCGGCTGCGGCGGCCTGGGCACCCACGGCGTCCAGCTCGCCCGCCTGATGGGCGCGGGCTTCGTCGCCGCCGTGGACACGAACCCGGCTGCGCGGGCCCGGGCGCTGGCCCTGGGGGCGGACCTGGCCCTGGACCCGCGAGAGGTCGACGTGGCCCGCGAGCTGCGCCGGGCCACGGGCGGGCTGGACCTGGCCCTGGAGTGCGTGGGCCTGGCCGAGACCGTGGGGCTGGCCCTGCGCAGCCTGGGCAAGCGAGGTCGCGCCGTGCTGGTCGGTGTCGGCCCGGCCCGGCCCACCCTGCCGCCCCTGGCCGCCTTCGTCGGCCGCGAGCAGGCGGTGCTCGGCTCCTTCGGCATGGACCGCCGAGACATCGAGGACCTGCTGGCGCTGGTCGAAGCGGGCCGGCTGGACCTGTCCGCCTCGGTCTCCGCTCGGTACCCGCTGGGCGAGGCCGACGCCGCGCTCCAGCACCTGGCCCGCAAGGACGGCGACGTCGTGCGGGTGGTCGTGACCCACGAGGACTAGACGATGATGACCGTCCAGAGCCCCCTGGCCTACCTCTGCCGCCCGGCCCCGCCGCCTCCGGCCGCGGTCTGCCTCACCGACGACCAGCGCCTGGTCGCCGACGCCGTCGGCGCCTTCGTGGACCGGGAGGTGCTGCCGCGCACCCCGGCGCTCGAGCGCGGAGACCTGGACGCGCTCCGGGCCATCTTCGCCGGGGCCGCTGAGCTGGGCCTGATGGGCCTGGAGGTACCCGAGCGCTACGGCGGCATGGGCCTGGACCTGACCACCGGCCTGCTGGTCGCCGCCGAGCTCGCCCGCCAGCCCTCGGTGGCCACCGCGCTGGGCGCCCACTTCGGCATCGGCACGCTGCCCCTGCTGATCTTCGGCTCGGAGAGCCTGCGGGCCCGCTACCTGCCCGAGCTGGCCAGCGGCGAGCGCATCGGCGCCTACGCGCTGACCGAGCCCGACGCCGGCTCCGACGCCCTCGCCGTGCGCACCCGGGCCGTGCCCTGCGCCGAGGGCTGGGCGCTGACGGGCACCAAGCAGTTCATCACCAACGCCGGCCTGGCCGACCTGGTGACCGTCTTCGCCCGCACCGAGGCGGACGGCTTCACCGCCTTCCTGGTCCCCGGCGAGACCGGCGGCCTGTCCGGCGGCGCCCTGGAGCACAAGATGGGCCTGCGGGGGTCGCCGACCGGCCAGATCCTGCTCGACGAGGCCCGGGTGCCCGCCGACCACGTGCTGGGCGAGCCCGGCAAGGGCCACCGGGTCGCCTTCAACGTGCTCAACGTCGGGCGGCTCAAGCTGGGCTTCGGGTCGCTGGGGTCGGCGACCGAGGCCCTGGGGGCCACGGCCCGCCACGCCCGGGAGCGCCACCAGTTCGGTGCGCCCCTGGGTGCGCTCGCCCTGGTCCGGGCCAAGCTCGCTCGCATGGCCGCCCGGCTGTGGGTGCTGCGGGCGACGTGTCTGCGGATCAGCCGGGCCCTGGACGCCCGGCTCCCCGAGGGCATGGGCGGGACGCCTCGCGCCGAGCTCACCGGTGCGCTGCGGGACTACGCCGAGCTCGGCGCGATGGTCAAGGTGCTCGGCTCCGAGGCCGCCGGCGATGTCCTGGACGACGCCGTCCAGGTGCACGGCGGCTACGGCTTCTCCGAGGAGTACGCGGTCTGCCGGCTCTACCGGGACATCCGCGTCAACCGCATCTTCGAGGGCGCCAACGAGGTCAACCGCCTGCTCGCCGCAGGCGGCGCCCTGAAGCGCGGCTTCGCCGGGCACTTCCAGCTCGCCGCCCTGGTGGCCGAGTCCACGGGGCCCGCCCCGGGTGGGGTGGCGGGCGCGCCGGCCCTGGCCGCCGACCTGCGGTGGGCCTTCGGCCGGGCCGCAGGGGCGGCCGTGGCCCGCTTCGGGCCCGCCCTGGCCCCGGAGCAGCAGGTGCTGGCGGACCTGGCCGACCTGGCCATCGAGCTGCTCGCCCTGGACAGCGCCGAAGCGGTCGACGACGGGCCGCTGACCGACGCGCTGCGGACCGTGACCACCGAGGAGGCCCGGCAGCGGGTCCAGGGGCCGCTGTTGCGGCTCGGCGCCCGACTCGGTGGCCAGCAGGAGCTGCTCGCGCCCTTCGCCGCCGGCGCCAGCGACGCCACCGCCGCCCGCGACGCGGTCGCCGCGGCGGTGCTGGAGCGCGGCGGCCTGCCGTGAGCTGGCCGGCCCGCTTCGCCGCGGCGCCGGCGGGCACCGACAAGGTCCGGCCCCTGGACGAGGCGGTACGCAGCGCGGTGCGCCCCGGCCAGTGCCTGCACTTCGCCTTCACCCACAACCGCCCGGCCGCGGCGATGGCCGAGCTCTGCCGCCAGCACCGGGGCCAGCGTCCCGGCTTCACGATGCTGTCGCTGTTCACGGCGGGCCCCGCCCTGGCCCTGCTCAGCGAGGGGCTCGTCCGGGAGCTGGTCACGGCGCTGGTGTTGGAGCCCTACCCGGCGCCGGCTCCGTCGCCCACGGCCCGGCGGGCGGTGAGCGAGCACGACATCGCCCTGGTGCACCACTCGGTGCTCTCGTACGTGGCGATGCTGGAGGCCGGGGCCCGCGGCCTGCCCGGCCTGCCGGTGCGCGGCCTCGCCGGCAGCAGCCTGGCGGAGGGCCCGGACAGGCGCCCCCGCGAGGACGGCCTCGTCGAGGTCGCCGCCCGCCGCCCGGACCTGTCCTTCGTGCACGCCCCCTGCGCCGACGCCCACGGCAACGTGCTCCTGTCGCCCCCCTACGGCGAGGGCGTGTGGGGGGCCCTGGCCGCCAGAGAGGGGGCCGTCGTCACCGTCGAGCGGCTGGTGACACCCGAGGTGCTCCGGCGCCACGCCCACCTGCCCGGGCTGCCGGCGTCCCAGGTCCGCAGCGTGTCCGTGGTGCCCTTCGGGGCCCACCCCGCCGGCCTGGCGGCCGGGGGGATCGAAGGCGTGGAGCCCTACGGCGACGACGTCGCCCACTACCGCGGGTCCCGGCAGGCCGGTCGGACCCCACAGGGCTGGTCGGACTGGGTCGCGCGCTGGATCACGGGACCGCGGGACCAGGACGAGGTGCTCGCCCGGCTGGGCTCCCAGCGGCTGTTGTGGCTCCAGGGCAAGGCGCGGCCCGACTCCTGGCGCTCGGAGCTGCTGGATGCGCTCACGGGAGTCGACCTCGCCCTCCCGCCGACCCCCACCGAGCGCCAGGTGCTCGCCGCGGCGGCGCTCATCGCGGACAAGGTCGAGGGTGCCGGGCACCAGGCCGTGCTCTCCGGGCTGGGCGCCTGCAACCTGGCCGCCTGGGTCGCCCACCGCTCGCTGGCGGCCCGGGGCGTGCCCCTGATGCTCGTCGCCGAGCTCGGCCTGGCCGGGTACAGCCCGCGGCCCTGCGACCCCTACCTGTTCAACTTCCGCAACCTGGCGACCTGTACCCAGGCCGGGTCCGCGTCGACCGCGCTGGGCCTGTTCGTGGGTGGCGCCGCCGCTCGCTGCCTGGGGTCCCTGGGCGCGGGCCAGGTGGACGGACAGGGGCGCTTCAACTCCACCCAGCTCGCCGACGGCACCCTGCTGGTGGGCTCGGGCGGCGCCAACGACGTCGCCTCCACCGCCGCCGAGGTCGTGCTCACCGTGCCCTCCGGCCGCCAGCGGCTCGTCGACCACCTGCCGTATGTGACCGGGCCCGGCGAGCGGGTCACGGCGCTGGTCACCGAGCTCGGGCTGTTCGAGAAGGCCCCCGGCCGGGAACCACTGAGGCTGACCCGGCTCGTCGGCCCCGGGTCCGACCCCAGCGAGCAGGTGGCGGCGCTGCGGGCCCGCTGCGGCTTCCCCTTCGAGGTGTCCCCCGAGCTCGCCTGGGTCGCGGAGCCCCCCGCCGAAGAGGTGTCCCGGCTCCGCCTGCTCGACCCGGAGCGTGCCTTCCTCGGCCCCGAGGGATGATCCGCCTGCCCGCCGGCACCGTGACCCCGGGTGTCCCAGACGGGCCTCCGGGCGCAGCAGTCCACCTCAGCCCCCCTCGGTGTTCCGGAGCGTGGCCGAGTAGCCGGCGTCGCCAAGCTGGTCATACCAGTTGACCACCAGATGACCAGAGGCTATATCCACTCCCATGTGGAAGCCCCTCACCCGCCAGTCCCTCTCCGATCAGGTCTTCGAGCAGCTCCTCGGCCAGATCGTTCACGGCGAGCGCCTGCCTGGCAGCGAGCTGCCCAGCGAGCGCGTGCTGAGCGAAGCCCTGGGCGTGAACCGCGGCGCCGTGCGCGAGGCCCTGAAGCGCCTGGCCCAGGCCCGGCTGGTCAGCATCCAGCAAGGCGGCGCCACGCGGGTCCTGGACTTCCGCCAGACCGCCGGCCTCGACCTGATGGGCACCCTGCTCCTGCGGGGAGACGGCGCGGTCGACACCACCGTGGCCCGCAGCATCATGGAGATGCGCTCGGCCATCGGCCCCGACATGGCCCGGCTGGCGGCCCTGCGCGGCGGCCCCACCGCCCACGCCGCCCTCGACGAGCACCTGGCCGCCATGGCCGCGGCCGAGGGCGACGCCACGGAGCAGCAGCGCATCGCCCTGAGCTGGTGGGGGGTGTTGGCGGACAGCTGCGGCAACGTGGCCTACCGGCTGGCCTACAACACCCTGCGCGACAGCTACCTCACCTTCGGGGCCCTGCTGACCGACGTGCTCGCCGTCGAGCACGCCGACACCGAGCGGTTCTCGGCCATCACCCGTGCCGTCCGCGCCGGCGACGCCGACACCGCCGAGTCCCTCTCCCGCGAGCTCGTCCGCCGGGGCGAGCACGCCGTCTCCACCCTGATGACCCTCCTCGACGCCGAGACCACCCCATGAGCACCGCCCCCCTCGCCTCCCCGAAGGACACCCCCGGGACCCTCAAGGACACGCTCCGGGTCTTCTTCCAGCACCTGAGCCCCAGGGTGCTCGGCGGCCTCGCCCTGGCCGCCTGGGCCTTCCGCACCACCCTCGGCGGCTGGACCGCGGGGGACACCCTC
>CAYFPX010000026.1:34173-35710 GCA_964344945.1 uncultured Enterobacterales bacterium | reverse complement strand
CCGTGGCCCTGATGGTCGCGGTCTGGCCCCTCCAGGAGTGGTGCATCCACGTCTACGCCCTGCACGCGAAGCCCTTCACCCTGTTCGGCCGCACCTTCGACCTGGCCAACGCGAAGAAGCACCGCGCCCACCACCGAGACCCATGGAACATCGGGATCATCTTCATCCCGATGTACACGATCGTGCCCGCCGCCGTGCTGCACCTGGTGCTCTGGAACGCCCTGCTGCCCACGGCCACGGCCTTCACCGTGATCGCCAGCTACTTCACCCTGTCCCTGCACTACGAGTGGGTCCACTACATCGCCCACGTGCGCTGGCGACCCCGGCTCGAGCACTACCGGGTGCTGGTCGACAGCCACCGCCGCCACCACTTCAAGAACGAGTCCCAGTGGTGGGGGGTCAGCATGCTGATGGGCGACCGCCTGCTGGGCACGGCGCCCGCGGCGCGAGAGGTCGAGGCCTCCGCGACGGTCAAGACCCTCGGCTTTGCGGAAGCGCCGTGCGAGGTGAGGCTCGTCTGACTGACTGGCCGAGTCACTTCGAGGCGAGGGCGCGGCGCTGGTGTCCTCGGTGTCGGCGACGCAGTCGACCCGGCTGGAGGCCGGCCGAACGGCGGTATGGTGCCGGCCAGATGTCCCTCCTCCTCCTGCTCCCCTGCCCCGCGCTGGCGGCCACCTGGTCGGTCGAGGCCGACGGCTCCGGCGAGGTCCCGAACCTCCAGCAGGCCCTCGACCGGGCGACCGACGGCGACCGCATCGAAGCGGGCGCCGGCACCTACGTCGAGAACCTCGACTACCGGGGCAAGGACGTGCGGGTGGTCGGCGCCGAGGGCGCGGTGCTCACCCCTGCGGATCCCAGCCGGGCGCTGGTGGCCTGGAACTCCGGCGAGGGCCCGGGCGCGGTGCTCGAAGGCTTCACCCTCGACGGCGACGGCGGCGGCACGGTCACCATCGCCGGCGCGGACCCGACCCTGCGCGGCCTGACGCTCTCGGGCTTCAGCGGCAACATCGGCGGCGCCCTGGTGGTGAGCGACGGCTCGGCGACCATCGAGGACACCACCTTCAGCGCCAACAGCGCGGAGACCGCCGCCGCCATCTGGGCGGAGCGTGCCGTGGTGACCCTGGTGGACTGCACCCTGAGCGGCAACGTGGCCACCAGCCACGGCGGCGCGGTGGGCCTGGGCGGCGGCGCCTGGCTCGAGGACCAGGGCAGCACCTGGTCGGCCAACGAAGCCGGCTGGTACGGCGGCGCCCTCTACGTCGAGGGCTACGGGACCGTCGCCCTCACCGACTCGGTCTTCGAGGACAACTACGCCTACTACGGCGGCGCGGTCTGGGTGCAGTCCTACAGCGACTTCGACGGCACCGGCGTCACCTTCCGGGACAACAGCAGCTACAGCGCCGGCGGCGCGATCTACGTCTACTACCTGCTGGACACGAAGTTCCAGCTGACGGACAGCACCTTCACCGGCAACACGTCGAGCTACTCGGCCGGCGGGGCCATCTACAGCTACGCCTACAACGACCTGGTGCTGGAC
>CAYFPX010000026.1:27047-34163 GCA_964344945.1 uncultured Enterobacterales bacterium | reverse complement strand
CCGGGTGAGCTTCGTGGGCAACACGGCCTGGACCCACGGCGGGGCGATCTACCAGTACTACCGGGGACACCTGACCCTGCGGGACAGCGTGGTCTCGGAGAACGAGACCATCTACTACGCCGGTGGCGGAGTCTACGCCTGGACCTACGTCCGGGACGAGAAGGACGTGCTGATCGAGGGGACCGAGATCTCCGACAACCTGGCGGTGGGCGAAGCCGGCGGGCTGCTGATCCGCAGCTACCGGGAGGTCGCCCTGCTGGACTCGGTGATCACCGACAACGTCGCGGGCGACGCCACGGCGGGGGGCGGTCTGCTCGCCTGGGAGAACACCGGCGTCACTGTGCACGGCACGACCTTCGAGGCCAACTTCGCCGGCTACGGCGGCGGCGCCTATGTCGAGGGGCACGGGGTCGAGCCGACCTACGACGAGGAGACCGCGGCGACCATCGAGACCTGGGACGCCTGGACCAACACCCTCTTCCAGGAGAACAAGGCCCGGGTCGGCGGGGCCCTGTGCCTCTACGACAACGACGGCACCCGCCTGGTGAACGACACCTTCGTCGGCAACCTGGCCACCGAGGCTGGGGGGACCTTCTACCTGGCGGACACCGACACCGAGCTGCGCAACTCCGTGGTCGCGTGGACCTCGTACGGCGCGGCGGCCCACGCGATGGACGAGGCGGGCGCGACCGGCTTCTCCGTCCACTACAGCGCCTTCCACGGCAACGCCGACGGCGACCTGGCCGGGGAGCTCTCCGGCAGCCCCTCCCCCGACGCCGGCAACCTCGACGCAGCGCCGGACTTCGTGGCCTACACCCCCGACGGCGACCCGGACAACGACAGCTTCGTGCTGACCTCAGACAGCGCCCTCGTGGACGCAGGCGACCCGGACCTGTCGGACCCCGACGGCACCCGGAGCGACATCGGCATCTGGGGCGGCCCCCAGCTCGAGGTGGTCGACGCCGACGGCGATGGCTGGACCAGCGAGGTCGACTGCGACGACGACGACGCGAGCGTGCACCCGGAGGCCGAGGACACCTGGTACGACGGCGCGGACACGGACTGCTCCGGGGGCTCGGACTACGACGCCGACCAGGACGGCCTGGACGCCGTGGACTTCGACGGCGAGGACTGCGACGACGAGGATCCGGATCTGGGCCTGGACTGCAGCGCCGAGGCCGAGCCCAGGTAGAGGTCCGCGCGCCCCTCGTTGGTCTCGCCGCCGTCCCAGTCCTTCGCGCCGACGACCACGTCCTCGTAGCCGTCCCCGTTCACGCCCCCCGCCGAGGAGACCGGGTGCAGCGGGTGCGCGCAGGGTCCCAGGCCGGGGCCCGGGTGGCTCGGGCTCGTCGCCCTGCTCCTGGCCGTCAGGCGTCGCTCAGGATGCCCGGTGCCGGTGCCACCCCTGGCAGGAACTGCTCGGAGTCCTCGCCGGCGAGGGTGAGCAGGGTCGCCCCCAGGGTGTCGCAGGCCAGGTTGGCGCCGGCTTCGTCGAGCTCGCCGGTCTCCAGGTCCAGGGTCTTGCCGTAGAAGTACTCGTCGAAGTCGCCGACGACCCGGTCCCCGGTGATGCCCGGGCCGGAGACCATCACGCTGGTGTAGGGCCAGTGGTCCTTGCCGCCGCCGTCGTTGAGCTGCGGCGTGCGGCCCATCTCGGACATCACCACCACCACGACTTCTTCGGCGAGGGTGGCGTCGGCCGAGCCGGTGCCGGGGGCGCGGCCCAGGGACTCCTGGAGGCCGAGCAGGCCTTCGAACAGGCCTTCGAAATTGCCCGACTGGGTCGCGTCGTTGGCGGTGTGGGTGTCCCAGCTGGCGGCGTACTGGACCGTCACGCAGCGGCTGATCCCGCCGGAGAGCACGTCCACCGCCATGTCCGCCTGGCTGCCGAAGCTGCTGCCGGCGTTCCAGTTCATCACCCCCAGCAGGCTCTTCAGGTCACGGGACCGGCTGACCGAGGCCTCCATCGCGGTCATGAGCTCGAGCTCGCGGGCAGACTCCGCCCAGGCCTTCTCGGAGGCGACCCGCGCGGCGACGTAGCGGTCGAGCACGTCTTCGGCCCGCTGGCTCGGCGGCGAAGTGGCGATGTCACCCCAGGCCAGGATGTCCCCGCTCATCAGGGCCTCGAGCTGTCCGGAGCTACCAGTGCGGGTGACGACGCCACCCAGATCCCCCGGGTAGCTCGGCCCGGCGACGACCAGGTGAGGCAGCGGCAGGGCGTCGCCGTAGGGGCTCGCCAGGATCGCCGGCCAGTCGCTGGCCTTGGCCGCCGTGGTGCCGGTGAGCATGAGCCGCATGCAGTTGTTGTGGGCCACGCTGGGCACCAGCACACCGTTGAGGATCAGCGTGCTCCCGTGATGCAGCGCGAAGTACTCGCGCACCGAGGGGCGGTCTTCGTGGTCGACGAAGGAGAGGCCGCCCGCGGTGCCGAGCTCGGCGTCGCTCTCCAGGTCCACGCCGTCCTGGCCGAACGCCGTCGCGAAGACCTTGGTCGGATCCCAGCCGCCGTAGCAGACGACGAAGAGGAATTTCAGGGACGACGGGGTCCGCGCCCGGGCCAGGCCCGAGGGCAGGCCCAGGCCGAGCAGCCCGGCGCCGGAGCCGACCAGGAGCTGTCGTCGATCGAGGGGGAAGAGAGGCATCAGTAGAACAGGAAGGCGGGGTCGCGGAGCAGGGCCGAGGTGACGCCCTTCCAGGCCTGGACCGGGTCGGGCTCGAGGGCGAAGAGCTCCTCCCAAAGGGCCAGGTTGGCTTCGATCTCCGGACCGTCGGTGTCCACCCGGTGGCCGAAGAACCGCAGGTGGAGATCCTGGAGCTGGGCCACCATGGCGTCGCGACCGGTGATCGGGGTCTCGCCGAAGGTGAGGTGGGTGAACAGCCGGGGAGTGTCTGGGTTGTCGCGGTCGTGGTCCACCACGTGGTCCGCAGCGGCTTCGGCCAGGCGCTGCTGCACCAGCACCAGGGTGGGGATCGGCTCCCGGGCGCCAGCGGTCACGAAGGCGCCGTCGACCCCGCCGGCCAGGGTGCGCAGACCGTAGGTGTCGGTCTGCATCATGTCGTAGCCGTAGTAGGTGAAGCGGTAGCCGGTGAGCTCCTCGAGCTGCGAGGCGAGCAGGTCGGGGGTGACCATCTTCAGGGGCACGCCGCGGGGGTCGTCGGTGGCACCGGCCCGATACTCCGGGGCATCCAGGATGCTGCGGTAGAGGCTGCGCAGCTTCAGGCCGCTGTCCAGGAAGACCTCGCGGTGGGCGACCAGCGGGTCGGTGTCGTCGAGCAGGACGTCGCGCTGGAGCAGCAGCTCCCAGGCCTGCTCGACCGCGCACTCGACCAGCCGCGGATCGGCCGCCAGCTGCTGGCCCAGGTCCGCCAGAGTGTGGCCGGGCTCGCCGTGGTAGGCCGGCGCGACCCCGGTGTAGGTCTCCCAGAGGTACTCCCGCTCCGGGTGGTACTCGGTGATGTCCAGCTTGCTGGCGTAGTTGTAGTAGAAGAAGCCCCAGAGGTAGCTGGCGAGCGGATCCAGGCTGTGGTGGCAGGCCACGCAGCCCGGGTTGTTCTGGAGGGCGTCCGCCACGGCGCCGGCGTCGAGCAGGTTGACGTCCCGATCGAACTCGATGGGCCGCACCAGGTAGTCGCTGCACAGCAGGATGCGGGAGATGGCGTTGGCCCGACCGCGGTTGGCGTTCGACGAGGTGGACATGTACCGCCACCACATCGAGTTGGTGCTGAGCATGCCGGCCATCGGGCGGGCGTCGGTGTAGCTCACCGGCAGCCAGCCTTCGCCGTCGCTGGGGTAGTCCACCGGGAAGGCCTGGCCCAGGCTCTCCTCGGCCATGGTCCAGTCCCCGGTCACGACCTCGGTGTAGGGCAGGTCCTCGGTGGCGATGCGGGCCAGGATGCGCAGGGGCTCCTCACCCACGGCGCGGGCGAAGGCCGGCTCGTCGTAGAGGCCGTATTCCTCGGCGGCCACGTAGTAGTAGTCGAGCCGGGTGAGGTAGATCTCCGAGTAGAGGCTCACGACGCGCTCGCCGAAGCGCTCGTCGAGCAGGAAGGTGTCGAGCAGGCTGTCGAGGGCCCCGGCGTCGGCGTGCACGGCGTCGAGCTCGCCCAGGGAGGGGCGGATGCCGCGCAGGTCCAGGCTGGCCCGGACCAGGAGCTCCTCGGGGGTGCGCTCGGGCAGAGCCTCCGCCGCCGGCAGCTGCTCGGTCTCCGAGGGCAGGGCATCGGTGCCGCCGGTCTGGCAGGCGAGCAGGGCCCACAGGCTCACCACGGTCGCTCCTGCCAGGTCATGAGCCGGGAGAAGTCCGTGCAGGTCTCTCCGATGTAGGTGCCCCGGAACCAGACGTCGCCGCAGCTGTCGCACTGGGGCTCGAAGGCCCAGCCGCCCCAGTACTGGGGGCCATGGAATTCGACCTCGTACCAGTTGCCGTCTTCGTCGCGCACGGAGACCAGGCCGCTGGGCTCGATCTCGCACAGCGACCCCAACGACGCCGAGTACAGCACCAGGCCATCGGCCACGTAGGCGTTGACCGGGCCGTCCATGCCCGAGACGCCGCCGTAGTGGCTGACGTAGACCCCCGGATAGGACGGGTAGGAGGCCGCATAGAGGTAGTAGTCGAAGGAGCGCCCGCTGCTCAGCCAGCTGTCGTCTGCGCCCTCGCCCTCCCAGTGGAAGCGGCCCCAGCCGCCGCTGTAGTAGAAGCGGCTGTCCGAGTTCGGGTACTGGCCCTCGTAGAAGTCGTTGTACCCGGTGCCCTCGAGGCTCTCGCCCTCGCCGGTCTCGATGAGGAAGTCCGCGGAGAGGTAGGCGCGGTCGTCGTAGTAGTAGCCGGTGGCTTCGTCGGTGTAGGACTGGTAGCGGTAGGTGCTCGCGTAGCCGGCGAAGGACGTGCCGTCGGCGGTCGTGCAGGTGTCGTACCAGTACTCCGAGGTGTCGTAGTCCAGGTAGGCGGGACAGTCGCCGTCCTGCCAGGACCTCAGGTCGTAGTAGACGTCGTGCAGGTCGCGGGGGTCCAGCGCGAGCAGCTCGTCGAAGGCGTGGGCGATGCCTTCGCCGATCTGGTCCATGGTGAGGACCGGCTCGGGCTCGTCGCCCTCGTGCACGTAGGCACCCGGCAGATCATCGGTGGGCGCCTCTTCGGTGCCCCCTTCGAGGGGCGGCGGCGGCGGCGCCTCGGAGGCACAGGCCAGCAGCAGGACGGCGAGCACGGCAGCGGCATCCTATCGCCCCAGGAAGGCCGCTGTCCTCGGAATTCCAGGCCCTTCGGCCCCCGCTGGCGTTACCCATCCGGCCATGCCACGCGCCTCTGTCAACGGAATCGAGCTGGAGTACGAGGTGATGGGCTCGGGCCCCCCCGTGGTCCTCATCATGGGCATCGGCTGTCAGCTGATCTGGTGGCGGGAGGGCTTCTGCCAGGGCCTCGTCGACCGCGGCCTCCAGGTCATCCGCTTCGACAACCGAGACATCGGGCTGTCCACGAAGCTCGACGACGCAGTCGTCCCGCCGATGCGCACCATGCTGCCCAAGGCTCTGCTCGGCCTGCGGGTCGACGCCCCCTACACGCTGAGGGACATGGCCGCCGACACCGTGGGCCTGCTGGACCACCTGGACCTGGAGCGGGCCCACGTGGTGGGCGTGTCCATGGGCGGCATGATCGCCCAGCTGGTGGCGATCGACCACCCGGACCGCACGGCGTCGCTGACCAGCATGATGTCCACGACCGGCGAGAAGCGGTACCTGGGCCGGCCGGACGCCCTGCGGGCGTTGCTGGGCCCCGTCCCCCGCAGCCGGGACGAGATCATGGACCGCACGGTGCAGACCCTGCGGGTCATCAGCGCCGGTGGCCCGGACTTCGAAGCCGATGCCGACGCCCTGCGGGAGCTGGCCGGCCTGGCCTACGACCGCAGCTTCCACCCCCGGGGCTTCGTGCGCCAGCTGGCGGCCATCCTCGCCTCGGGCCACCGTCGCCGCGCCCTGAAGACCGTGCGGGCCCCCACCCTGGTGCTCCACGGCGAGCTGGACCCGCTGATTCCCGTGGCGGCGGGCCGCGCGACCGCCGCCCTCGTGCCCGGTGCCCGGCTCCACACCCTGCCCGAGATGGGCCACGCGATGCCTCGGGCCCTGTGGCCGGAGCTGGTGTCGCAGATCGCTGGGCACGTCCACTCGGCCGAGTCCCCCGAGGCCCGACAGAGCGCCTGACCGCCGTCCACCCCTGCGCAGTGCCTACAGTCTCTGGGAAGCCCGGTTGAGGCGTCGCCGCGTGTCCGGGGAGAGGTCCAGGGCGAGCAGCATGCCGGCGGAGTCCGTGTCGGTGACCCGGCCCTGCACGGCCAGCACCTGGCCGTCGGGGAGGCACAGCCGAACGGTCAGGGCGTAGCCCCGCGGCGGGGTCTGGAGCGTCGTGTCGACCCGCAGCAGGCTCTTGGACAGCTGGCGGCTCCAGTCGGCGCCGAGGCCCTGCCAGGTGCTCCAGGCGGCGGACAGGAGGGTGCCGTCACGGGACAGCTGGAGCGCCGCCCAGCTGCGGGGCACGACCTCGGCCTTGCGCTGGATCGACCTCCGCAGTGCCGCCGAGACCGCCTTGCGTCCCGCCTTGGAGGCGGCGCTATCGGCCTCCGCGGACTGGCTGGCGTCCCGGTCCTCGGCCTTGTGGGCCTGGAGACTGAGCTGGCTGACGGAGCGCTCCTCGACCCACAGCTCGAGCCGGTCCCGGTCGTCTTCGGGGATGTAGGCGATCTCGCCGGTGCAGAGCTGGGGGCCGCCGACGCCGATAGGCCGCGCCGTCTCGATGAGCACCTCGGCCCAGACCGAGTCGTAGGCGCCTGTGAGCTCGAGGCGCATCTCCAGGCGATCGCCGACGGTGACGTCGCCGTAGGTGGTGAAGGCGAGGCGCTGGCCTTCGATCCAGCGGGCGGTGCCGAAGGCACGGCGGCCCCGGTGACGGAGGGCGACGGCGGACTGGATGTCGAGACGCATCGTGGGTTCTCCCCGGTTCATGCCCGACCCTCACACGGAGGACACGGGCCGCACAGCCGATCAGACCCAACGGGACCGGGTGAGACGTCTGGTGACATGGCCGCCCCTGCCGCTTCGTGGCTCCGAGCGGCTACAGGGTCCCG
>CAYFPX010000026.1:13131-27037 GCA_964344945.1 uncultured Enterobacterales bacterium | reverse complement strand
GGGCGCTTCGATGGCTTCATGCTGCTCTGGGGGCAGCTGCTGCAGGGGCTGGGGATCACGCCTCAGCCGTGGATGCTGCCGGCCTTCGTGCTGGCGGTCTGCGGGGCGCTCTACCCCCTCGTGCGACCCACCCGGCGGCTGGGCCGGGCCCGGAAGCTGATCGCCGAGGCTCAGCGGGTCTCCGGACCCGAGCGGGCGGCTCTGCAGGACCAGGTGCTGGCCCTGGTGGACCGACACCCGATGGGCCTGGTCGGGGTGGTGGAGGAGGCCCTGCGCCGGGGGCAGGCACCCCTGGCCCGCCGGGGCCTCGACGCGCTGCGGGAGACCGGCAAGGAGCGGATTCACCTGAAGCGCCTGGAGGCCCGGGTCCACGGTCCGCCGCCGACGAGCATCGAAGGGGAGCTGGCCGCGGTCGAGCGGCTCCTGGCCGAGGGGCTGCACGACCAGGCCCGCGAGCGCCTGGGGCGTGCCCGGGCCCGGTGGCCCCGAGACGAGCGACTGGCCGCGGTCGAGGTCCCCGAGGGCGGCGACGCCCACTAGTGGGCGGCGACGCCCAGGCGGCGGTGCCGCTGTGCCCAGGCCGCGACGTCCTCGGTCCGCTCCGGGAAGCGGGCGTAGGCCCGCTCGAGCAGCGCCATGCGCGCCAGCACCGGGGCCAGGGGGCCGACCACCGTGCGCTCCCGCAGAGCCCCCAGCAAGGTGGCCGGGAGGCTGCGGGCCGGCAGCCGCGGCGGCAGCTGGTCGAGGCCGTCCCGGACCAGCTCGGCCCCCATGACCCCGGCGGCGATGAGCCGCCCCAGGTCTTCGATGGAGAGGTCCCGCGAGTGGCGGGCGAAGCGCTCCGACCCGGCGAACAGGCCCCCCCAGCGCCGCTGCCAGGCGACGGCGTAGCCCCAGACCCCCTGGCCGCCTGCCAGGCTCTCGGCGACCATGCGGCCGGCGATCATGCCCGCTCCGATGCCCGAGCCGTGGGTGGCGTAGACCTGGCAGGCGGCGTCGCCGATGAGGGCGACACGGCCTTCGGCCAGGCGCAGGTAGGGGGCCCGCAGCGGCAGCGCCCGGCAGCCTCCGAACACCCGCTCGCCGATCCAGTCGTGCTCCGCCGCGAAGCGGTCCAGCATCACCTGGCCCGAGGGGTGCCCCAGGGCGGGGATGCTGCCGGTGAGGAGCGAGACGTGGTCTCCCTCGACCCGGGCGTTCACGATCGAGTAGCCGCCCGCGATGCCGGTGAAGCACGCGACCTGGCCCGCCGGCACGCCCCGGGCTTCGAACCACTGCCGTGCGGCCTGGGGGTCCGGGCAGGTGCGCACCTCCTGGGCGGCCACGCAGAGGTCCTCGCGCCCCGGCAGGGGCCGGTCCAGGAGCCTGGCTCCCCTCAGGCCGGAGGCATCGATCACCCAGTCGGCCACGACGGGTCCGGCGCTGGTCTCCAGCTGGTCACCGTCCAGGCCACGGACGGTGGTGTCCGGCAGGAAGCTGGCTCCGGCGTCGTGTGCCAGGGCCTGGACCCGGGCGACGAGCAGCCGCATGTCCACGTCGAGCAGATCCATGCCCTCAGCCCTGACGGCCGGGCCCTGCCAGCCGGCGACCAGGTGGAAGGGCACCCCGCGGGAGTGGAGCTCGGGCCCCGCGGGCTGGGCCAGGCCGGCCTGGTCGAAGGCCCAGCCGGGCACGCCGTTCACCCAGCGAGCTCCCGCCCGGTCCAGGGGCCGGGCCTCGATGACCAGGGTGCGCAGACCCCGGCGAGCACAGTGGAGCGCGGCGGCGCTGCCCGCGGTGCCGGCTCCGATGATCGCGACGTCGACCTTCACCTGCGCCACCCTAAGCCCGTGGCGCGGTGGGGTCCGCTACTTCGCCGCCTGCTCCTCGGGCTGGCGGCCCAGGCGGTGGGCCTGGCGACCGGAGGTCAGGTCGCGGCCGCGCTCGCGGGGCAACGGGCTCAGGGGCCCGGGCTCCACGGCGGGCAGCTCCTCGGCGGCCTCGAGCAGCTCCCTGGCCAGGCTGCGGGCCTGCTTGTCGGCGTTGCGGGAGAGCTCGCCGAACAGGCCCTCGACGACCAGCCGGCGGGAGGTCAGCCAGTAGGAGGCGGCCTCGACCTGGGACCGGTCGCCGCGCTTCAGCTCGCCCTGGAGGCGGCTGGCCACCAGGGCCATCACCGCCAGCTCGGCGCCGATGTCCACGAAGCGGTTCAGGGTCAGCTGGCGCATCTCCAGCTTGGGGCCCTGGAGCAGCATCTGGTGGAAGAGCTTGCGGGCGAGCTTGCGGGTCTGCCGGTCGATCCAGCGGAGCTGGCGGGCCAGCTTGGGGTCGAACCCGGAGAAGGATCGCAGCAGGCCACCGACCCAGAGCTTCGGGTACCAGGTCGCGTAGAACGTGCCGGCCTCGATCACGGTCTTGAGCTTCTCGCCCAGGCTCGCCCGGCCGAACAGCGGTGCGGCGAGCGCGAGGTGCTTGTCGAGCGACTCCCGCGCCAGGAACAGGTGCATCACGTCGGTGGTGCCCTCGACGATGCGGTTGATGCGGGAGTCCCGCAGGCCCCGCTCGATGGGCATGGCCTGCTCGCCCCGGCGCGCCAGGGAGGCCTCGGTCTCGAAGCCGCGCCCGGCCCGGAGCTGCAGGGCCGTGTCGGCCACGCCCCAGGCGAGCTCGGTGTTGAACATCTTGGCGGTGGCGGCCTCCATGCGCAGGTCGACGCCCCCGTGGTCGCTGAGGAAGGCCGTGTAGCTGGACAGGGTGTCCATGGCGTAGGCGGCGCTCGCCATGCGGGCGAGCTTGTCGCTGCCGGCCTCGTGGTAGCCGATGGCCTTGCCCCACTGGACCCGGCTCTTCGCCCAGCTCGCGCACTGCTCGGTCGCGAGCTTTGCACCGGCCGCGCAGACCGCGGGGATGCCGAGGCGGCCGTCGTTGAGGGTGGTCAGGGCGAGCTTGAGGCCCTGGCCCTCGCCCAGCACGACGTTCTCCACCGGGACCTTGACCTGGTTGAAGCGGATGAGGCCGTTCTCGATGGCACGGATGCCGAGGAAGCTGCACCGGTGCACGACCTCGATGCCCTCCCAGTCGGCTTCGACGATGAAGGCCGTGATCTGCTTGCGGGGCTTGCCACGGACGACCTTGTCCGGGGTCCGGGCCATGACCACGAACAGGTCCGCGATGACGCCGTTGGTGCACCAGAGCTTCTCGCCGCTGAGCAGCCAGTGGGTGCCGTCTTCGGAGAGCTCGGCGGTGGTGGCCATCTGGGCGGGGTCGCTGCCGACGCTGGGCTCGGTCAGGGCGAAGGCGCTGATCCAGCCCTGGGCGAGCAGCGGCAGGTACTTCTCCTTCTGCTCCTGGGTCCCGAAGAGCTTGAGGGGCTGTGGCAGGCCGATGCTCTGGTGGGCGGAGAGCGTGGCGACGACCGAGCCGCAGTGCAGGCTCACCTCGGCCAGGATGCGCATGTAGTTGGTCTGGGACAGGCCCAGGCCGCCGTACTCCTTGGGGATCTTGATCCCGAAGAGGCCGAGGTCCTGCAGGCCCTTGAAGACGTGGGCAGGGATCTGCTGGTCCCGGTCGATGGCGTCGCCGTCGACGTGCTCCAGGCAGTAGGCCCGGATCTTCTCCAGCACCGCGTCGCCCTCGGCCTTGTCGGCGGGGTCCTGGCGCGGGAACGGGTGGGCCACGCTCATGTCGAGCTCGCCCATGAACATCGAGGCCATGAAGCTCTTGCTCTTCCAGTCGAGCTCGCGGCTGTCCTCCGCGACCTCGATGGACTTCGCCTCCTCGACGTTGCGGTTCTTGTTCTCGATCATCTCGGACTCCCAAGGGCGACGGAAGGTGCAGGCCGGGTGCCGCCGGCCGGACCGGTGAATGAGTGCTCATTCAGTTGATACCCACTTCCGCCCGAAGGTGTCAAAGAGGAAGCTCCGAGAAGGCGACGCGGTGACGGGGATCAGGGGCTCCAGGAGCACGAGAGGCCCGGTCGAGACCGGGCCTCCGAGCGGGATGATTCCGCTCAGGCGAGGGCCGAGAGCACCCTCAGCGTGAAGCGGGCCAGTGCCTGGCTGGCCTCGGACGGGATGTCCGTGAAGGTCAGCGCGACGAAGTGGGTGGCGTCGTCGGTCTGCTCCTCTTCCGGCAGTGGGGCACAGCGCACGACCTCGGCGACCGCTCGCCAGGGCACCGGGCTCGTGGGCACGTCCATCTCGAGCAGGACCAGGTCGCCGCCCTTGCAGGTGGCCTCGGGCTCTTCGAAGCGCAGGCCGGTGGCGCTGAAGTTCATGTAGGGGTCCGGCCGGCGCCAGCGACCGAGCTCCGCTTCGGCCTCTTCGCCCGCCATCCAGCTGGCGGCGACCTCGGCCGCGCCCTGCTCGGCGAGGACCCGGTACCTCAGGTGGATGCCGCCGTAGGTCCGCGGGTACTCCCGAAGGTCCCGCCGCACGCTCTTCTCGACGGCGATCGAGGCGCGCCCGACGTCGATGGCCTCGACCACCCCGACCATCCGGATCAGGCTGGACTCGCCGCTGTCGACCATCGTGCGGGTGCCCTGCCGGGCAAAGGTCACGTCGTCGGGGTTGAGCTCGACCTCGACCTGATCGCCGCCGTGGCGGACCAGGCGGCCGTAGCAGGTCCGGGGACCGCTGGGGGTCAGGAAGATGATCTCGACGGGGATGGAGACGGCGTCGCCGACGGGAACGAGCATGCATCACCTCTGCGTTCTCTCATCGGTCACGGGAGCCCGCGACTGAACCCCAATTGGACCACGGGATCCCCCTCGGGCGACCGCTCGGCTCAGCGCTGCTGGGAAGATCGGCGTCGGAGCCACCAGAAGGCCGAGACCGAGGTCGTGCAGGCCGCCCCCAGCACGCTCACCGGACGGTGCTCAGCGGAAGGTGCGGGCTTCGAGCAGGGCCGGGAGGCCCTCGCGCTCCACGAGGCGGGTGGCCTCCTGGGCGGGGTTGTCGCGGCGCTCGAGGCGCTGCCAGAGCGGCGCCAGGAGCGCCTCTTCGCCCAGCTCGCGCCGGGCGAGGGCGGCGCTGCATCGGGTGAGCACTTCGGCGAGGAAGTCCGGCGCTGGGTCCGCCACGGCCAGGCCGCGCCGGACCACGTCGTGGTGCCAGGCCCGGAGGGTCTGCCACGGTCGGCCTTCGAAGAGCCCCTCGAGCCAGGCCGCCAGCTCCACGTGGTCCTCGATCAGGGCCAGGTGGAGGGCCGCGGCGGCGTGGGTGCCGGCCGGGGGCTGCTGGCAGGCGGCCCGGAGCTCCACCGTGCCCTGTCGGCTCCGGGGCCGGGCGCTGTGCCAGACGTAGTGCTCGTGGAGCAGGAAGGCGCCGTAGTCCGGGCCCTGCTCGGCGGACCAGGCGTCGAAGGGACGTCCCACCGGGCGCGGCACGCCGTCGACCTTCTCGATCAACAACGGCAGTCGCGCCAGTCGGTCGACGTGGGCCTCGAAGGTGCCGACCGGACCCGCGGGCATGCCGTGGCGCTGGACCCCAGCGCCGATCTCGCCCATGCCGGCTTCGCGGGTGCTGCACCAGCGCGGCCCGGGGTCGGCGTGCACCGAGCTGTTCGCGCACAGGGCGACCGTCACCCCGGCCAGCAGGTTGGCCAGGTCCGAGGCCGCGATGGCCTCCCCGCGGCTCACGTCGACGTGGACCTGGTCGCTGGCGGTGAGGCAGAACCACAGCCAGCCGTCGCCGATGACGTCGTGCAGCACCCCGTACCGGGGCTTGGGGGTCATGATCGCGGTGGACCGGGCCGCGGCGGGCTGGATCCCCAGGCCCAGGACCCGCCAGTCCCGCTCGGCGGCGGCGGCCACAGCGCGCGCCACCCCGGCCTCGTGGGCGGCGCTGAGGGCGTGCAGGTCCGCGCAGGGCCCGGTGATCACCTCCAGGGTGCCCAGCCCCACCTCGAGCACGAAGCTCAGGCCGTCCCCCTCGAGGGCGACGACCTGGCCGGTCTGGTCCCGGACCTCGACCAGATCCCCATGAGCCATCAGGGCCGGCAGCAGCTCCCGCACGTCCGCGAGGGCGCCGTCGGCGGTGACCACGGGGAACTCCGCCTCCCTGCCGACGGTCCGGGGCCCCGAGAGAGCGTCGTCGAAGCCCGCGGCGAAGCGCTCGGCGAAGGCGCGGACCATGGCGGTGCGGTCCATCAGAGGGCCGCGAGCTGCGCGCCCAGGGCGCGGTGGTCCGTGCAGACGACGTCGGCCTCCGAGGTGGCGCTGCCCCGGTCCTTGACCCCGGTGTAGAGCACGCCACGGGCGCCGAAGCGCCGGGCCCCGAGCACGTCGTTCACCTCGCGGTCGCCGACGTGGGCGAGCTCGGCGGGTGCGACCCCGAAGCCCTGGACCGCCGCGCGGAACACGGTGGCCTCGGGCTTGGCGGCCCCCACCTCGTCCGAGAACACGAAGACCTCGAAGAACCGGCGCAGGCCGTGGCCTTCGAGGATCGCCTGCAGGCCGACGCCCGGGGTGACGATGGTGTCGCTGATGATCCCGAGGCGGTGCCGCTCGGCCAGCGCGGGAATGGCCTCGGCGACCCCAGGCGCGAGCACCGGCGGGATCTCGACCTCCATGGTGGAGAGCAGGTCCACCAGCTCGTCGAAGCCCCCCGTGCGCGGCACACCGAGGGCTTCGAGGGCGGCGTCGACCCGCTCGGCGACGGTCGGGGTGACCCGGTCGTCGAGCCAGCGCCTGCGGCACCAGGCCAGGGACTGGTCCCAGGCCGCGCTGGCCTCGCCCCCCGTGACCGCCGGGTGGTGGGCCAGGATGTCGTCGACCACCAGCGCGCGCCGGGCGACCGGCTTGGGGGCCAGGCCCTGGGCGGCCCGGGCGGGCTCGTCGGAGTCGTCGACCACGAGGGTGTCCCAGAAGTCGAAGGTGATCGCGGTGACGGACATGGGGGCCCTCCAGGGTGGCCCGACCTAATGCGAGCGCGTTGGATCCGCGCGATGCAGGCCGGCGTCCACCCGGCCCGGGTGGCCTGGGCCGGAACTGGGATAGGCGGTCGCCATGCGCCGCGTCCTGCCCTTGTTCGCCCTCGCCGCCGCCCTGACACTGCCCGCCTGGACCGCAGAGGCCCGGCGCAGCACCCCCCCCGAGCCCTCCAGCTCCGAGCGCATCGACGCCGCCGCGGCCGCGCTGACCGGAGCGGCCCTCCAGGGGGACGGCGCCTGGGTGAAGCTGCTGGAGCTGGCGGACGGCGTGGGGCACCGGCTCTCCGGCAGCGAAGGCATGGAGAGGGCCGTGGCCTGGGGTGTGACGCGCATGAGCGCCGACGGGCTGGTGAACGTTCGGGCGGAGCCTGTGCAGGTCCCGGTGTGGGTGCGGGGACACCAGGCCGCACGGGTCCTGGCGCCGCTGGACGAAGAGCTGGAGATCCTGGCCCTCGGCGGCTCGATCGGCACCCCCGAGGGTGGGCTGGAGGCCGAGGCCATCGTGGTCGAGAGCTTCGACGAGCTGGACGAGCGGGCGGCCGAGGTCGCGGGCAAGGTGGTCATCTACGACGTGCCCTGGACCGGGTACGGCCCCACGGTGCAGTACCGCGGCCAGGGCGCGATCCGCGCCGCCCAGCACGGCGCCGTGGCCGTGCTGGTGCGCAGCGTGACTCCCAGCAGCCTGAACACGCCCCACACCGGCGGCATGGGCTACGACGACGAAGTCCCGCGCATCCCCGCCGCGGCGATCACCATCGAGGACGCCACGCGCTTCCACCGCTGGCACGACGCCGGCGTGCCGCTGCGAGTGCACCTGGACCTGGGCGCGAAGACCCTCGACGACGCCGAGAGTCACAACGTCGTCGGCGAGGTGCTCGGGCGCACCCACCCGGACGAGATCGTGCTGCTGGGCTGCCACCTGGACTCCTGGGACGTCGGCCAGGGCGCCCAGGACGACGCCGGGGGCTGCAGCATGGTCATGGAGGCCGCGCGGCTGATCGGCCAGCTGCCGGAGCCCCCCAGGCGCACGATCCGGGTGGTGTTGTTCACCAACGAGGAGAACGGCCTGCGGGGCGCGAGGACCTACGCCGAGGAGCACGCCGGCGAGCACCACGTGGTGGCCCTGGAGTCGGACACCGGCACGGGGTTGTCGTCGGGCTTCCGGGTCGACGTCCGCCACGGGGACCAGGAGGCCCTGGCCGCCCACCAGGCCGGCGTCCTGGAGCGACTCGCGGCGGTGCAGCCCTACCTGGTCCCCATCGAGGCCGACGCCCTCCGCCTGGCCTACGGCGGCGCCGACATCGGCCCGCTGGCCGAGCTCGGCGTGGTCGGCCTGGGCGTGGACCACGACACGACCGGGTACTGGCCTGTCCACCACACCGAGGCCGACACCGTCGACAAGGTCGATCCGGCCGCGCTGCGCCAGGTGGTCGCGTCGATCGCGATCACCGCCTTCGCGGTCGCGGAGTGGGAGGAGCCGCTGAGTCCGGCGCCTCGTTGACCGGATCACCTGGGTTGACCCGGTCGATCACTGGGTGTTCTCGAGTCTGGACCGAGCTGGGCGCAGCCATCGCGAGTCCAGGTGTCTGGCGCCGCGTGCGGCGCGTCGCGGACGAGGAGCGGGCTGTAGCCCGCGACTGAGAACGGGACATGCCTGGGATTGCGAGAGCAAGTCCAGCGAAGGGAGGACTCGAAGACACCCAGTCAGTAGCGCGAGAGCGCCTCGTCGAGGAAGGCCGTCTGGGCCTTCCAGCAGGCGCGCGCCGCCCGGCGCCAGACCAGGGCGTGGAAGGCGTGCACCTCGCCCGGGTACTCCTCGATCACCGCGTGCACGCCGAGGTGACGGAGCGCACGTCCCAGGCGACGGCTGTCGGCGAGCAGCGGATCCCGGGTGCCGGCCGCCGCGTAGAACGGCGGCAGCGGACGATCCGGGGCCTGACCGCGCTCCAGCACGACCAGCGGATCCGCCAGGTCCGCCGCCGGGTGCCCGGCCTGGATGTGATCCGGCAGGTAGTCGCCGGAGCAGCTGAAGAGCGCGTCGGCGTCGAGCCGAGACAGCGGGCCGGCCCGGGCGAAGCGCTCGGGGTCACTCACCTGGAGCATGCCGCACAGGGGCAGCACCGCCCTGGGCATCACGCCGGTCTCCCGGACCGGGCGGGTCCAGGTCTCCGGTCGATCGTAGGCCGCGGCCAGGGCGAGGGCCGTGACCAGGTTCCCGCCGGCGGACTCCCCGGAGAGCACCAGCCGGCTCGGGTCCCCGCCGAAGTCCCCGGCGTGCTCCACCACCCAGGCATAGGCCCGGCAGGCGTCGGCCGGGGCCGCCGGGAAGCGGTGCCGCGGGGCGAGGCGGTAGTCGATGTTGAAGACGACGTAGCCCCGCCGAGCGAAGGCGAGGCCCATCAGCCAGTGGGTGTCCTTGGACAGACTGCGGAAGGCCCCGCCGTGCACGTACAGCACGGCCGGCAGCGGACCGGACCGGTCCGTCGGGCGCCAGACGTCGAGCCGGTGGGCCCGGTCCGGGCCGTAGGCCACGTTGCGCACGACCTCGACCCCGTGGAAGCGGGGCCAGGTCACCGGGACCAGGCGACTGGTCCGCGACAGACCGCCAAAGGCCTGATCGATGGCCCGGCCCACCGCGCGGCGGCGGGCACGGACGCGCAGGGAGCGGGAGCGGGCGACGTGCATCCGCCCCCGAGCGTAGCGCCTAGTCGGCCGAAGCGCCGTCGAGGATCCAGGCCTCGACGGTGCCGAGCTGGGTCGAGTCCAGCTCCGGGCCGAGGGGCATCTGGCTGCCGGAGCCGCCGACATCGGCGTGGGTGCCGTTGAGCTTGTGCCAGAGGTAGCTGTCGTCGGTGCTGCCCGCGGTGACCAGGTCCATCGCGGCGCCCAGGGCGGCCACACCGACCAGGCTGGCGTGGCTGCTGCCACTCTCGAGGCTCAGGCCGCCGGCGGTGCCGCCGTCGGTGTGGCAGCCGCTGCCGGCGCAGGTGTCGTCCCAGATGGCCTGGACGTCGGCGTAGCTCGCCGTGTCGCCGGTGGTCCCGGAGTCGGTGGCGGTGGTGCCCGAGTCGGTGGCGGTGTCGTCGCCACAAGCGACCGTGCCGAGCACGAGGAACAGGGAAGCGGCGAGCGGGCGCCAGGTCAGTGCGGTCATGTCTCCTCCAGGGCTGACTGCAGGGCGGGAGGATTACCGGGCGCGCCGTCCGTGGCAAGTGCAGCGTGCTGCCAAGTCGATGCAAGGAGCCCGTTGTCCCGCCCGGCCCTGCGATAGCCTCCGCGTGCATGATGCGCTGGGTCCTGTGGATCCTCCTGTGGCTGCTGCCGATGTCGGCGCTCGCCAAGGAGGTGGAGCTGCTGCCGGCCGGCACGGTCTGGGCCGACGGCTCGACCCGGGCCGTCGTGATGGTGCGCGTGGAGGGCGCCCGCGCCGGCGACCGGATCAAGGTCAAGACCAAGGACGCGCGGGTGCGCAGCTCGAAGGTCGTCGGCCCGGATCTCGTGCGGCTGGTGCTGGTGCCCACAGCCCGCACCCAGCCGGGGCTCGTGACCCTGCAGCTCAAGGGCAAGGGCGCCAGCGGCACGGTCGAGCTCCCGGTGGTGCCCGGCCCGACGGGGCGGCTGTCCATCGAGCCGGCCACCGAGCTGGCCTGGGCCGGCAGCGGCAGCGTGGTGGTGCGCATCAAGCCCGAGGGGCCCCATCCCCTGCCGGACAGCAAGCGCCGGATCCGGCTGCACGCCTCCGCCGGCCGCATCTCCTCGGCACCGGTCGCCAGCAAGTCCGGCGGCTGGATCGCCCGCTGGACCCCACCCCCCGCTGCGGGCGCACCCGTGGCAGTGTTGTTCACGGCCACCGATCTCTCGGCGCCGGAGCAGGTGGTTGGCCAGGCCAGCCTGCCGGTCCAGGTCCGGCGCACGGTGAGCGTGTCGGTCCCCGAGGGCGCCGTGGTCGTCTACGACGGCGAGGCCTCGGATCCGGTCCACGGCGGCACCTTCACCAAGCGCCTGGTGCTGCACCCGGAGAAGCTCCCCGCCACCCTGCAGACCCTCGACGAGGAAGGCAAGCTCGTCGAGGCCCCCCTGGACCTGGGGGACCCGGTGGCGCCCCAGCTGGCCTTCGCGCCGCTGCCCTCCAAGCTGCCCACGCCACGACCCGTGACCCTGTGGCTGGCGGCCCGGGACGCCCAGGGCCGACCCTGGAGCGGGCCCGCGCCCCCGCTGGACGGCCTGGGCCGGTTCAAGCACGCCGGGGACGGCTGGTACGTGATCCGCGTGCAGCCTCCGGCCCAGGCGGGTCCCTGGGAGCTCAGCGCCAGCGTGGGCGACGCCACCGCCACCGCCCGGGTCACCCTGGAGCCCGAGCCGCCGGCCGCCAGCGTCGCGGTCTACCCCTTCCCGATCCCACCGGATGCCCGGGCCGTCCAGCTGGTGGTCGAGCTCGAGGACCGGGACGGCGAGGGCGTGCCCGGTGTCACGGTGAACCCGCGGGGCAAGGGCTTCTCGACCCAGACGAGCCGCGTGGATGAGGGCGACGGCACCTACACCTGGACCATCCGGCCCACCACGAGCAAGCCCCTGGTCGTGGGGACCAAGGTCACCCTGCCGGTGTCGCGCATGCCGGTGGCGCACGTGCTCGCCTTCAGCGCCTCACCGCTGATCCCGGCCGACGGCAAGACCACCACCCTGGTCACCCTGGTGGCGGTCGACGCCCTCGGTCGGCCGGTGCCCAAGGTCCGCTTCGACCTGAAGGTGCCCGTGGGAGACGCCCAGGTGCCGTCGCGGGTGTACGCGGACAGCACGGGCTTCGCCACGGTGAAGGTGGTCTCGGGCACCCGCGCCGGGCCGGTGGGGCTCGAGGCGCGCACCAGCGCCGTGAACGGGGCGATCGTGCTGTACCAGGCCTCGGCCGAAGGCACACCGGACCTGGAGCCAGTGGGGTGCCGGCCGGTGCGGGAGCTGACCGGGTCCTGGGCGGCCGCGAACCCGCGGCTGGGGGTCCCCCGGGGTCCGGCGCAGGTCCTGGAGCGCCCGGTGGCGGTCGAGGAGGCGCCCACGGTCTCGCTGATCGACCGGGCCCGGGCCGCGGCGGTCGCAGAAGACGAGCCGGAGGAGCCCGGCGAAGGCGAGACGGAGGGATCCGACGACGAGCCGGTCACCGGCACCCGCCTGCGCCTGGGCCGCCGAGGCCCGGCCGGTGAGAGCGAGCTCAGCCTGGTCCGAGCGCGAGTCGCGCTGGCCTACGGCGGCTGGGCCGCCCAGGCCAGCTCCGGGGGCCTGGACGGCTTCCCGGCCTCCTACGCTGACGCCCGCCCCTTCAGCAGCGGCCTGGTCCTGGGCACGGTCGACGCGGAGGTCTTCCTCCGCCGCTGGCACGCCGGAGTCGACCTGCGCCTGCGCGGGCGAGGCCTGGCCTGGGACGGCGTGGTCGGCAGGACCCCCGACGTGACGACCAGCGCCGTGCTGGGGGTGGTCTGGCGCCAGCCGATCACCGGCCCCTTCTCGGCCACGGGAGGCCTGGCGGCCCACCGCACCGCCACGCTGTTCGCCCGCTACGCCGACGACGCCGAGACCGTGCTCGTGCCCCTCAAGTACGCCTGGTGGGGCCCCCGGATCGCCGTCGGGGCCCGGCTGGACCTGGACCGGGTCCAGGCCCGGGCCGAAGCCGCCCAGACCCTGGGTCCGCTCTACCCGGTCCAGACCCAGCTCGGCGCCCAGGTCGACGTGCGGGTCTGGGAATTCGTGACCGTCTCCGCCGGGCTGGCCCACGACCGCACCACCATGACCCTGTCGACGGACCTGGAGAGCGTGGTGGTGAAGGACCAGCTGACGGTGGTGACGCTGGGGGGTGGGATCGTGTTCTGATCGACCGGTCGATCAGAGCGCGATCCACCCCACCGGCGGCACCCCACTCCCAGCCGGCGGCGGGTTCGCCCCCACCAGGTAGAGCGCCCGGCGGTTGCGCACCTCGTCGACACCATCGCCGGTCTCGACCGCGGGCAGGCTCTCTCCGAAGCCGTAGTAGTAGACCGGGTGGCTGTAGCCATGGCTGCGCAGCCAGGAGGCGATGGCCCGGGCCCGCCGGCGGGAGAGGTCCCGGTTGCTGGCGGCGTCGCCCACGGTGTCGGTGCAGCCGGCGATGTAGAGCTTCACCGGGACCATGCTGCCGTAGAGCCCGAGCACCTCGTGGAGCTCCGCCAGGGTCTTGTCCAGCTTCCACTCTTCGGCCGGGTCGATGATGTCGCTGTTGGTGTCGAACAGCACGTCGTCGTGGGGGATGTCGAGGAACCAGGGGGAGTAGGTGAAGCCGGCCCAGGCGCTGGCGGAGTGGAGGGTGACGTCGAGCAGCACCACGTCCGACGGCTCGCCGATCCAGGGCACCACCACCTCGCCTGGCCCGCCCTCGAGCCCGGTCGAGCGGCGGTCGAGCTCCGCCTGGCCCGCCCCGTAGGCGATCACGTCGGCCCGACTCACCGGCGCCGTCACCGACACCGTGAGGGTGCGCGCCGCCAGGTCCACGCTCGCCCGGGACAGGTCGATGTGCAGACCGCCCCCGTAGCTGTAGTCGAGGGGCAGGGTGATCCAGTCCGTCGCGCCGTCGGCGAAGCGCACCTTGATCGTGCAGTCCGCGTGGGTGACCGAGGGATCGCGGGTCCAGGCGTAGGTGCGCCGCTCACCGCCAGGCAGGCCCGACTCCTCCCACTCCCAGGTCTGCCCCCCCGCCTGGCAGGAGACCCGCAGCACGTCGACTGCGCGGCCGGGAGTGATGAACAGGGTCGGGACCTGGCCGGCCTCGAGCGTCGGCAGGGTGCCGAAGTCCAGGTCCCCGGCCAGGGTCAGCGGCAACAACGCGGAGAGCAGCAAGGGACCTCCCAGGTGGGACCCGTAGCACACCCTCGTGCGCCGGGACGAGGGGGTCGGCGGCAGCATCGGCAGCCCGCGCCGCACGAAGGAGCGCGTGGTGGCACCCGGCGTGACCATCGCAGCCCCCCTGGGGGGCCTC
>CAYFPX010000026.1:7517-13121 GCA_964344945.1 uncultured Enterobacterales bacterium | reverse complement strand
GCACTCGCCTGCATCTCGGCCGGGACCTCGCCGTCGCGCTGCCCGAGCCGATCGCCGCACGGAGCCTGCCCCTCGGCGAGCGCGCCCTCGTGGGACGCACCCAGCGGGCCGAGGTCCTGACCCTGGAGCCGCTGGCATAAGCTCGCGGCGGAGGAGACATGGCAGGCGGCAGCAAGACGGCGGTCTACACAGCGATCGCGGCGAACAGCGTGGTCATGGTGGCGAAGTTCGCGGGCTTCGCCCTCACCGGGTCCGGCTCGATGTTCTCGGAGGGCGTGCACTCCCTCGCCGACGTCGGCAACCAGACCCTGCTGGCGATCGGCCTGAAGCGGGCAGAGCTGCCACCGGACGAGCGACACCCCTTCGGCTACCGCCGCGAGGCGCCCATCTGGGCGCTGATCTCGGCGGTGGGCATCTTCTTCCTGGGGTGCGGCTTCACCGTCTACCACTCCTTTCACGCCTTCCTGCATCCAGAGCCGATGGCGTCTCCCGGCGTCGCGTTCTGGGTCCTGGTCTTCGCCTTCGTGGTCGAAGGCGCGGCCCTGAGCATCGCGGTCCGGGCCCTGACGAAGGAGGCCGCCAAGGACGGCAATTCCCTCTGGGCGTATCTCCAGGAGGGCGACGACCCCATGGGCGCGGCCGTGCTGGCCGAGGACAGCGCCGCGGTCTTCGGCGTGTTCCTGGCGATGGTCGGCATCGGCCTGGCCCAGTGGACCGGCGACCCCCGCTGGGACGCAGCGGGCTCCCTGCTCATCGGCCTGCTGCTCGGCGGCATCGCCATCTACCTGATCCGCATGAACCGCAGCCTGCTGATCGGCAAGGCGCCGCCGCCCCAGGTGAGCGAGCGCCTGCGCGAGGTGCTCGCCAACGATCCCGTGGTGGAGAGCCTCTCGACCTTCAAGACCGTGGTCTTCGGCTCCGACGCGGTGAGGCTCTCCGCCGAGGTGGAGTTCCACGGCGAGGCGATCGCGGCCCGGCACCTGGCCGGCCACTACGACATCGAGCAGACCTGGGACGGCCTGGAGACCGCCAAGGACCTCGAGGACCTGCTCCTGAAATTCGGCGACGGGGTGGTCGAGGCCCTCGGCGACGAGGTGGATCGCCTCGAGCAGCGCCTGCGGGAGGCCGATCCCGACGCCAGGCTGGTGGATCTGGAGGTGAATTGAGGCACGGGACCCCTGGCGGGCTCGCTGCGGTGCTCTCGGGCGGTGGCGCCCGGGGGGCCTACGAGGCCGGGGTCCTGCGCTATGTCGCCGAGCACATCGCCTCCCAGCTGCCGGACCAGGACCCGGTCGACGCCTGGTGCGGCACCAGCGCCGGCGCCCTGAACGCCGCCTGGTTCGCGGGCCACGGCCTCACGCCCAGGGCCGCGCGGGGGCTCAGCGAGCTGTGGCGGGAGATGTCGATCAACGACATCTACCGCTTCGACGCCAAGACCTTCTTCACCACACCCCTGAAGGTCTTCCGCTCCAAGGAGGTCGGCCTGGACCGCTCCGCCCTGGACGGCGAAGGGGTCCGCCAGCTGGTGCACGCGAACTTCCCCTACGAGGGCATCCGCGACCGCATCGCCGCCGGAGAGCTGCAGGCCCTGGTCATCACCGCGACCGAGGTGGCGACCGGGCGCAGCGTGCACTTCCTCCAGTCCGCAGACCAGGTCGAACAGGTGCCCGAGCGGCTGCTCGGCGCCGAGGCCATCCGCGCCTCCCGGCTGACCCCGGACCACTGCCTGGCCAGCGCGGCGATCCCGTTCATCTTCCCGGCGGTCCAGCTGGCGGGCCACTGGTACGTCGACGGCTCCCTGCGCCAGAACACCCCGCTGCGGCCGGCGCTGTACCTGGGCGCCGAGCGCATCCTGGTGATCGCCGTGAAGCGCAGCTTCAGCGTGCGGGCGGAGAAGGCCCTGTCCCGGCTCGAGCAGCAGCAGGCGAACCTGGTGTTCCTGGCCGGCAAGACCCTCAACGCCCTGATGCTCGATCCCATCGAGCAGGACCTCTACCGGGTCGAGGGCATGAACCGCCTCTTCGAGTGGGGGGAGCGCACCTACGGGCCGGAATTCATGGCGCGGCTCAACGACGAGCTCGGCCGAGGACGCCCGATGCCCTATCGCCGTGTGCGCACCCTGCTCTTCCGGCCCCGGGAGGACCTGGGCCAGGTGGCGGCCCAGGCCATGCGACGCGCCCCCCCCGCCGCGAACCGGGCCACCCGGGTGCTGCTGGGCGCCGTGAGCGACCAGGACAGCGAGGACGCCGACCTGTTGAGCTACCTGCTCTTCGACGGCGGCTACACCGGTGAGCTCGAGCGCCTGGGCTGGGAGGACGCCCGGGAGCGGGCCGACGAGCTCTACGCCTTCCTCGACGAAGAGCTCGACGCCGCCGGTTAGGACGCGGGACCCCGAGGAGGTCCCCATGTCCGTGCCCGCCGTCGGCGACGCCGCCCCCGCCTGGTCCGCCCCCAGCTCCGGCGACACCACCGTCAGCGGCGCCTCCCTGGGCGGCCAGCCCTATGTGCTGTACTTCTACCCCAAGGACATGACCCCGGGCTGCACCACCGAGGCCTGCGACTTCCGGGACAACCTCGCCCGCCTCCAGGCCGCCGGCGTGACGGTCTACGGCGCCTCCAAGGACAGCCTGGCGCGGCACGCGAAGTTCATCGACAAGCACGGGCTGACCTTCCCCCTGCTCACCGACGACGACGGCTCCCTGTGCAGCGCCTGGGGGGTCTGGCAGGAGAAGAAGAACTACGGCCGCACCTACATGGGCATCGTGCGCAGCACCTTCCTGGTCGACGGCGAGGGTGTGGTGCGCGGCGCCTGGACGAAGGTCCGGGTCAAGGGGCACGTGGACGAGGTGCTCGCGGCTGCAGAGGCGCTGTAGGGCCTCACCGCCGCTCGGCGTCCCGCTCGTCCTGCAGGCCGGGCACGTACAGGTCGAACCAGCTCTGGCCGGCCTCGCCGACCTTCACGCTGCGCACCGTGAGGTTGGCGTCGATGAGCACGTAGCTGGGGTAGGTGGTGGTCCGCTCTTCCAGGAGCGCCAGCAGCTCGCTGTCCTGGTCGACGATGACCGGGTGGGTGGAGCCATAGGCGTCGGCCCAGGCCTCGGTCTGGTCCAGGGTGGCGCCCTGCAGCACCGTCAACACCACGAAGCCCCGGTCCCGGTAGGCCTGGAAGCGCGACTCCAGCATCGGCGCGGCCTCCTGACAGGGGCCGCACCAGGTCGCGGCCATGTCGAGCACCATCACGTGGCCCGGGAACTGCCAGGGCGTGATCGCAC
This sequence comes from uncultured Enterobacterales bacterium, assembly GCA_964344945.1. Lineage (GTDB taxonomy): Bacteria > Myxococcota_A > UBA796 > UBA796 > CAJQPC01 > CAYFPX01. Next base: position 9,849 of record CAYFPX010000026.1, on the reverse strand, counting down.
CGCCACACTGGTCGGTCAGCATCAGCTCGGGCACGGAGTCCCGGTCGTCGAAGCCGGTCTGTCCGCCGCCGACCAGCGCCGCGCCCTCATCGGCCAGGTCCGGCCAGCGGCAGCCGTCCAGAGGCCAGGACCAGGAGACGGCGCCGTCGGTGCCGGCGGCGTGTTCCTCACCGTCGTCGAAGCCGTCGCCGTCGGTGTCAGCGGAGTCCGGGTTCCACCCGAGCTGGAGCTCCAGGCCGTCGGACAGCCCGTCGCCGTCGGAGTCGACCAGGAACAGTCCCGAGTCGATGGGCTCGGTCGTGTCGCCGGTGTCGTCCTGCCAGGTGTCCGTGGGCGGCGAGGTGTCGCCGGCGGTGTCGCCGGTCTCCATGGTCCCGGTGATCGCGCCGGTGTCGGTGGGCGTGCTCCCGCTGTCCCTCACGGTCGGCACGGGGGTGCACGCCAGCCAGAACACCAGCGACGAGGAGAGCATGGAGAGCCCGGGGGGGAGGTCAGGACCCCTAGAGCTTACCCGTGATGTCCACGACGTGGAGCCGCCGCCAGTCCGCCCCGGCGTTCGGGAGGGCTGTGAAGGCGAGCAGGAGCTTGCCACCGGCGCTCACCAGCTCCGGCTCGCCGCAGGCCCAGAGGCCGGTGGCGATGCTGCGCGGGTTGGTGCCGTCGAGTTGCACGAAGCGGATGGCGTCGGCCTTCTCGTTGTCCGCGGAGACGTAGGCCACCGAGCCGCCGTCCGGGGTGATGGCCGGGCTCGACCGGGCCGGCAGCTTGACGTCCCGAGCGATGATCGTGCGCTTGCCACCGGTGATGGGGACCGCCGCGATGTCCCAGCTGCCGTCCCCACGTTCGGACGTGAAGTACACCACCTGATCCCCAGAGACCACGGGGCGGGTCTGGTCACCGTTGCCGCCCTTGACCGGTGGCGTGCTGCCGCCGCCCTCCCAGCGGTAGATGTCGCCGGCGCCGTTGTTCCCCCGCGAGAAGACCACGGTGGATCCGTCGTCGCTGAAGGTGGGGGCGTGCTCGGACTCGTTCGTGGTGGAGGTCACCTGGGGCTGGCCCCCTGCCATGTCCCAGACGTAGACGTCGCCGCGGCCGGTGCTGTCGGACACGAAGGCCAGGCGCTGGGTGGACGCGGAGAAGGCGGGGCTCGTGAGGTTGCCGCTCACCGCGCTGTTCTCGATCAGCTGGTTCGGGGAGCCGGACTCCGGACCTGCGTAGTAGAGGCGCATGGTGCCGCCCGGACCGCTGGCCTCGAAGATGAACATGTCGCTGGTCGCACCAGCCCAGACCGCGGATCCCGCGAAGCTGCCACCGGACCCGAATGCCGTGGAGGTGCCAGGGACGTCGATCTCGCGCGGCTGGCCGGGGACGGTGCCGTTGATGCGCGTGATCCAGAGCTCCACGGTGTTGGACAGGTTGTTCATCTCGAAGGCCAACCACTTGCCGTCCGGCGAGAACTGGGCGTTCTGCACGTGGCCCGTGTCTGCGGTCGAGACCTCGGCGGCCTGGACCTGGCCGGCGAGGAGCAGCAACGCAGCTGCGATCATGGGGTGCTCCTTGGGTCCTTCGGGGCCAACGTCAGAGCGAGGTTGGCCCAGGGGTACCAGCGCTGGCTGTCGTTCTGGACCCCTCCCAGCACACTGACAGCCAGAGTCAGCGAGGATCCGACGTCGTAGACACCGTAGGACACCGAAGCCTGCCCTCCACCGGTCAACATCGGGCCGGAGGTGTTCCAGAGGATGTTCTCGCCCTCCCCGGCGTCGTCGTCCACGACCTGGGCCACGCCTGCCCCGATGGTCAGTCCGGCGCTCGCCCAGATGTCGCCCGTCCGGTAGGTCGGTCCGATGGAGAACCAGCCCAGGCGCAGCTGGTGGCCGCCGTAGTACTCGAGGTCCTCGAGCTGATCGCGGTAGGTGTCGGCCCGGGCGCGCAGGCCCTGGTAGCCGACCTCGGCATAGGCCCCGATTTTCTCGTTGATGCCGACCTCGAGGCCGACGCCGAGGCGGGCGCCGACGCCCCCGAAGGCGCCAGGCGCGTTGGGGTCACCCGGGTCGCTGCCACGGGTGTAGCCAGGCCCCAGGTCGACGCGGGGTCCCACGTAGGCGAAGGAGAAGTCCATCAGCGCCTGCTTGCTCTTCGACGGCGGCGCCTCGATGTAGACGCGCACCGGCGTAGCACCGGGCTCCACCACGAACTGCTCTTCGCCCAGGGAGTAGGCGCCCTTCGGCAGCAGGCCGTCGAACTTCCCGGTCTCCGAGAGCTGGGTGCGGGCCACCTCGATGGCCTTGCGCTGGTCCGGCACGAAGGGCATGGCAGCAGGCTTCAGCTCAGC
>CAYFPX010000026.1:6482-7507 GCA_964344945.1 uncultured Enterobacterales bacterium | reverse complement strand
TGGCACCCTTGCCCACCTCGAGGGAGACCCCACCATAGATCTTGTCGATCTCCTCGATCAGCGCGATGGTCTCCGGGTTCGGCTGGGTCTTCACCGCTTCCGCGAGGCGGTCCCTGGCTGGCCCCATCAGGCCGATGGCCCGCGCGGCCTGGGCACCGAGCATCCACTCGGGGGCGGCGATGACGTGGCCCCGGTCCTGGAGCAGGAGCATCTCCTGGAACTTGGCCTCCACGCCAGCCCAGGCGTTGCGCCCGGCGAGACGGAGCATGTCCTCCCGCAGCCGCTGGTACTCGGCCTCCTCGACCTGGCCGGCCTGGGCGACAGCGGGAACGGTGGCGGCCAGGCCGACAGGCAGGGCCAGGGCGAGTGCGAGGGTCAACCTCATGCTTCACCTGCGGTGTGGTGGTGGCACGCCACGCGGTGGTCGCTCCGGCTGCCGGCGGACGTACCCAGCACAGGCACCTCCCGCTGACAGGTCGGCACGAGCGCCGGGCTCGGCAGCGTGCAGTTGGTCACGAAGGGACAGCCGGTACCAGCGAGGGGGGCGTCCGGGGCAGAGTGGCCCCAGGGATCGAAGAGCACCTGGGCGTAGGGGTGCAGCGGGTCGCTCTCGCGCAAGTCCAGCTCCTCGATCACCCGTCCCGCCAGCATGACGAGGACCCGGTGGGCCCACCGGCGGGCGGCGGACATGTCGTGGGTGACGAGGATACACCCGGCTTCGGCGGGCAGGTTGCCGATGAGGGCCTCGAGCACCGCCGCACGCCGATCCGGCTCCAGTCCAGAGGTGGGCTCGTCGGCCACCACGAGCCTGGGGGTGAGCGCGAGGACCCGGGCCAGGGTGACGCGCCGCTGTTCTCCACCGGACATCTCGCGGGGCAAGGCGCCGAAGCGCTCGCCGAGCCCCAGGCGCTCCAGCATGGCCTGGGCTTCGCTGGTGGCGTCGGCCCGGGACCGCCCGCCGAGCACCCGCAGGGTCTCGACCACGTGCTCGAGGGCCGTCTGCTGCGGATCCAGCGCCGCCATTG
>CAYFPX010000026.1:2405-6472 GCA_964344945.1 uncultured Enterobacterales bacterium | reverse complement strand
CATTGGGTCCTGGGGCACGTACTGGTACTTGATCCGGTGGGGGTGCCGCTCCCGCTCGCTCAGCCCGTCCCAGCGCAGCCCCTCCAGGTCGATCACGCCGGCGCTGGGCTCCTCGAGCCCGAGCACGATGCGGGCCAGGGTGGTCTTTCCCGAGCCGGACTGCCCGACCAGGGCCACGACCTCGCCCGCGTGCACGGTCAGGTCGACGCCCTGCAGCGCCCGGTTGGTGGTCTGCTCGGACCACGGGAAGGCCCCACCCTGGACGAAGTCCTTGCGGACCTCGCGGGCGGACACGATGACCGGCCGGGCGCTCACGCGACCTCCACGCCGGGCAGGTGGACCACGTCGTCGGCGATCTTGTCCACGGTCTGTTGGTGGTGGGAGATGAGCAAGAGCCCGCAGGTGTGGTCCCGACAGACCTGGACCATCAGCTCGATCACGCCGCGGGTCAGCACCGGGTCGAGGCCGGTCTCCGGCTCGTCGGCGATGACCAGCCGCGGCAGCGGCGCGACGGCGATGGCCAGCGCCGCCCGCTGACACATGCCGCCGGACATCTCCGGGGGCAGGAGCCGGCTGTCCCCAGGGGCCAGGCCGACCTCTGCCAGCAGCTCTCGGATGGCGGTCGGCAGGTCCTCGGGCGGGGTCTCGCGGCGGCCGATGGCCATCGCCAGCTGCTGACCCAGGGTGCGCCCGGGATTGAGCGCGCTGGAGGCGGCCTGGGGGGAGTAGGTGAAGTAGGAGCCCCGCAGGGTCGCGGACTCCTTGAGCAAGCGCCGCTGGGCCTTCATGCCCTGGCCGCGTACGTCGGCGTACCAGTCCCGCTCGGACAGTGCCGGGTAGCTCAACGAGCCGTCGGCCAGGCCCGGGTCGACGTCGAGGCAGCCCATCACCGCCCGGGCCGTGAGGCTCTTGCCGGAGCCCGAGGGCCCCATGAGCGCGGTGACCTTGCCCTCGTAGCAGTCCAGGTCGATGCCGCTGACCAGCTGCCGCTGGTGGGTGCGGATGGTGAGGTTGCGGAGCTGCACCAGGTGCGCGGACATCAGCGAGCCCTCGCTGCGCGGGTCACGAGCACCGCCGTGAGGGCCACCAGCGCCACCAGCCCGAGTCCCAGCGCGAGGGCGTGGCCGGACTGCACGTTGAGCACGACCTTGTAGCCGAGGTCGAGCAGGTTGGCCCAGGACTGCACCGAGTCCCCGTGGGTGAAGGAGGACTGGTTGCTGATGACCGCCAGGTAGCTCAGGGCGATCTCGAGGAAGGTGACCTGCATGAAGGTCTCGACGCCCTGGCGCACCACGACCGGGCGCAGGTTGAAGGCGACCAGGTGCACCAGGTAGATGCGCACCCTGGAGAAGCCGTGGGCCCGCAGGGCCTCGACGAAGCGACTGCCGCCCAGCCGCGCGGCCACCGCGCTCGCTTCGTCGATGGCGCCGGGCGCGGACAGCAGGGCCCAGGTGACGGCGATGGGCAACAAGCCCCGCCCGTCCCGGGGGAGCACCAGCGCCACCACCAGGATGACCACCATGCGCGGCAGGGCACCGAGCACCTCGGAGATGATCTGGACGACGGTCTGGATGTGGCGACCGCCCGCGCAGGCCACCAGTCCCCCCGCGGTGCTGAGGACCATGATCAGCAGCCCCGCCAGCAGCGCCGGCAGAGCCACGACCCGGGCGCCCTGGGTGGCGTACTCCAGCAGGGGCCGGCCCCGCTGATCGGCCCCGAAGGGCGGCAGGTCCGTGGGACCGGCGAAGGCGAGGGAGAGGTCCGGCTCGGAGAGGAACTCCGGCGCCACCAGGCCCGGGGCGAGCAAGGCCACGAGGCACGCGACGGCGAGGGCTGCGGGCAGCCGTCGGTCGACACGCTTGGCGGGGGCTCCGGGCACTAGACGGTCACCCCGCTGGGGGCGCGGCGTACGTGCAGCTCGGTCCCGATCTCGACCAGGGCCTGCAGGAGCAGCAGCGCGGCGCTGATCAGGGCGAAGCCGAAGGAGGCGGCGAGGACCACGCCGAAGTCCTGGGCCAGGGTGCCGCCCCAGAGCAGGTCCCCGAGGCCGTTGATCTGCAACACCACCTCGACCACCACCGCCCCGCTGAGCAGGTGCAGGGTGCGGGCGCGCATCTGGCCGGCCAGGGTCGGCAGGGTGTTGGGCAGGGCGTTGCCCAGCTCGCCCTCCCCTCGCAGGATGGCCATCTGGACGTAGCGCTGCTTGCGCTCCGACTCCATCAGGCCTCGCACGCCGATGACCGTGCCCGACAGCGCTGCGTCGGCCAGCCCCAGGGCCAGGGCCCCGAGGCACAGGCGGATTAGGTTCACCTCGTCGTTGTACTGCTCCACCCCGTAGATGATGGTCAGCGCGGCGGCGGCCACCATGGCCATGACCACGGAGGGCACCAGACCGATCGCCTGGAACACCGGATCGAGCTTCGCCGGCAGCCAGCGGGTGGCCGCGCCAGTGGCCCCGAGGATGAGCAGGAGCAGCCCCAGGGTGACCAGCGCCGCCGTGGTCGGCACCGACTCGGTGAGCAGCTCGGCCACGGGCACGCCCTGCTGGAGCCGCCAGGAGTTCCCGAAGTCCCCGTCGACCGCCCCCACCATCCAGGACCAGAAGAAGTGCCAGGGGCCCTTGTCCAGGTTCCAGCGCTCGGCGAGGGCCTCGGTCCCGCTGCAGAGCTCGGGCGGGCAGATGATCGAAGCCGGGTCCCCCGGCAGGGCCCAGATGAGCCCGGTGATGAGGCCGGGCACCACGAAGGGCAGCGCGATGGCGGCTCCGAGGCGCACGGCGGGCCGGAGCCAGCGGGCGCTCATGGGCGCACCGCGGACTCAAGAGGGAGCTGGGAGGGGGGCTCCGTGGGACACATCGGCTTGGCGTGTCCCGGGGCCTACGGCTCGTACTTCCAGGCGTCGAAGACCGTCCAGTAGTAGTACGGCGTGATCGTGTTGCTCCGGACCTCGGTGCGCCAGGCGCTCTTGGTGTCGAGCTTCCACAGGAACAGGTAGGGCAGCTCCTGGCTCAGCAGCTCGTGCAGGGCGTGGTAGGCGTCCTGGGCCTGGGTGTCGGTGCGGGCGCTGTTGAACTGCGCCAGCAGGCCGTCGACGTTCTTGTCGGCGTAGTTGAAGATGTTCAGGTTGCCCTGGTCGCCGGACCGGCTGTGGAACAGCGGGTTGACGTCCTCGACCAGGCCGAAGGACCACTTGCCGACCAACAGGTCGAAGTCGTCGGACTGACCGGTGAGCACCTTCGTGTTCCACTCGTCGACGCTGATCTTGAATTCCTGGCGGTCGAAGCCGCCGGCGCTCAGCTGGTTGCCGATCTGCGAGAGCAGGTCGGGCGCCTCGATCTCCAGCGGGGCCTTGATGCCGATGCGCAGGCTGATGGGCTGGCCCTTGTACTGCCACTTGCCGCCGACCTGCTTGAGTCCCGCCTGGCCGAGCAGCGCGAAGGCCGCGCCCTTGTCGGAATTCGGCGTGACCTCGACCGCCCGGTTGTAGTAGGGGCTCGACTGGACGAAGGGCCCGGAGATGAACTCGCAGGGCGGGTTCTGCTCGTCGGGCTTCACGCCGATGGACAGCTGCCGCAGCTCGTTGCGGTCGATCAGCATGTTCAGCGCCTGGCGGACGCGCTTGTCCGCCAGGTAGGGCTTGTTGGGGTTGACCGCGACGAACCACCAGGAGCGCAGATCGTAGGACTTGAGCGCGAGTTCGTCGCTGGCCGCGACCTCGGGCCGATACGGCGGCGGCACCGCGATGATGCCCTGCACGCCGTTGTTCTGCAGGGTCCGGACCTGGACCAGCGGGTCCTGGGCCTCTTGCAGGATCATCTTGTCGATGTCGGCTTCGTGGTGGGCGTTGTCCACCTGCTCGAAGGCCACGCCCCGGCGACCCTTCGTCCCCTTCATGGGGCCGGAACCCACCGGACGGATGTTGAAGGGGTGATCCGGCGGAATGGCGGTGACGCCGTCGAAGATGTGCTCGGGCAGCACCTGGAACCCCAGGCGCTCGCGGGGGTTGTGGAAGATCTTGGTGAAGCGCACCAGCGCCACCAGGTCCTTCTCCACCTCGCAGCCCGCGAA
>CAYFPX010000026.1:0-2395 GCA_964344945.1 uncultured Enterobacterales bacterium | reverse complement strand
CTGGGCGATCGTGCTGGTGGTGCCCTCGTCGAGCATGGCGTGCACGGTGAAGCACACGTCCTTGGCGCCGAAGCTCTTGCCGTCGTGCCAGCGGATGCCCTTCTTGAGGGTCAGGCGCACGGCCTTGCCGCCCTCGGCCAATGCCCACTGGTTGGTCACGTTGGAGGTGAGCTCGTTCGTGATGGGAGAGTGGTAGTAGAGGCGGTCCAGCACCAGCTCGTGCACCCGGTTGTCCACCATGGACTGGGCATAGAGCGGGTTCATGCTGGCGGGCAGGCTCTCTTCGTAGAAGGCCAGCGTCGCTCCGGTCGAGACGACCGTGGCGAGTGCGCCTGCGAGCGCGATCTGCATCCGGCGTGTGGGTCGCATCTGCGTGCGTCTCCTGTGGTCCAGCTAGTGCATGGGCATGCCGGGACCTGAGTCCCGACTGACCCGCAGGTGCAAGGCATCGAGAGCATACCGGGCGGCGTCGAGCCCAGGGGCTCGGCGCAGCTGGGCATGCAGGAGTTCCTGCGCCCGCAAGGGGTTTCGATTTCCGACGTCCCACGCGGCCACCGACACCAGGAAGACCGGCTCGACGGCAGCCTCGTCGGACTGATCCTTGGCGGCGATGCGGAGGAGGCCCGCGGCGTCGCGGTCTCCGTCGGCGTCTGCGGTCCGGACCCCGGCGCGCAGGGTCCCGGCCTCGGCGAACGCGGCCATCATGCGGTGGTTGGGCGACGGGCCGCCCGCGACCTTCTCCATCGCCGCCATGACCTGCTTGCGCAGCTCCCCCGCAGCGTCGGCGGCGCACCGGGCTCGGGCCTGGCCGACGCCCTCGCAGGCGTCGATCAGCGCGCCATAGGTCGAGGGGCCCGACCCGACCGCTGCGCGCGCGAGGTCTTCGGCGGTGGCGTAGGCGCTCAGGAAGAGGTCGTCGAGGCCGATCTCCGAGGCATCGACCGGGGGCGCCGCCTCGCAGGGCAGGCGCCAGGGCGCCAGCAGGGCCGCGGTCCGCCCGGCCCCGATGGCGGCGACAGCCGCGGCTTCGTGCCAGGCGGCGAGCTGGAGCAGGACCGTGGGATCCGCGGCCTTCACCCGGCGATCGCCCACGGTCTCGGGGAGTTCGTAGTGGGGGGTCTCGGGCGCCTCGGGCAACGCGCCCACCGCCGGCTCGCCCAGGGGGAACAGGGCGGGATCGCTGGTGAGGGCGACGACGGCTTCCCCGGCGGCGAGGCGCGCGGTCCAGGCGGCGTCGGCGGCGACGACCGCGGGCAGGGACGAGCCACTGCTCTTCCCGAACAAGGCCTGGGCCTCGTCTGGGCGGCCGAGCACGGCGTAGGCGACACCGAGCAGGTAGTCGACCTCCACCGGGTCCCCTTCCCTGCGCTGGTCGGGCCTGTAGGTCTGCTCGATGGCGCCGGCCGCGAGCAGGGCGGCCTGGCGGTACAGCGCCGAGAGCTCGGCGTGCACACGGCCGGTGCCGGTCCAGTCCCCGCCCACTCCGAGGGCCTTGACGTAGTCGCGCCCGTGGTAGGCCTGCCAGCCCGGGTGCCCGGCCATGGCGTCGAGCTTGCCGGGCGCGGCGACCTGGACCATCCAGGTGGCGCGGACCTGGTCACCGGACACGACGGCCTCCACCGCCTTGGGGGCGGGGTCTTCGGAGTCGCCGCCACAGCCGACCAGCAGGCCGGTGACCAGCACCCCGAGCAGCACAGAGGGGGCTCGGATCACTTGGTCTCGCAGAACTTCTTCGAGCCGGCGGCCGAGACACAGAGGGCCCGGGGCTTCTTGATGTCCTGGCCCGACGCCTTGGCGAAGTCCAGCCACTCCCGGGCGTACTGCTTGGCCACGCTCCGGGCCTTGTCTTCCTTGGCCTGGAGCTCGTCGCGGTTGGAGCTGGCGTTCACCAGGTCCTTGGTCCGCTGCTCCCAGATCCGCGCCGCGGCTTCGGCGCGCAGCTGGTAGAGCGAGTAGACCCGGCTGGTGTACGTGGAGCCGGACCAGCGACTCTTGTTCTCCAGGGCGTAGTCCGCCCACTTGATCACCCCGTGGGCCCGGGACACGCCGCCCTTGGACAGGTGCTTGGCGTACTTGAAGCAGAGGTTCGGGTCGGACCGGTCGATGGTCTCGAGGTGCCGGCGGATGAGCCGCTCCCACTCCTTGCTGTTGCCGCTGGCCTCCGCGTTCATCAGCAGGACCCGGCTGATCTTGTCCTTCTTGGTCTGGCTGGAGCCGGAGAAGCTGTCCTCCAGGCACTCGACCTGGTCGGGCCGGAGCTGGCCCATCAGGCTCGGGGCCTCGAGGGCCACCAGGTCGGTGCAACCCCCGGGTGCCACCGGCGGCGGGGGCTCCGCGGGCTCGTCGGTCATGTCGGCGACGGCCGGCTCCCCATCATCGGGCTCGGGCTCGGGCT
>CAYFPX010000025.1:50334-52728 GCA_964344945.1 uncultured Enterobacterales bacterium | reverse complement strand
CCTGCGGGTGGAAGCCCACCACATCGTGTTCCGTTCGGAGGGCGGCAGCGACGAGTCCGAGAACCTGGTCACGCTGTGCCGGGCCTGCCACCTGCGGGGAGTGCACACGGGCAGGCTGCGGGTGACGCGAGAAGGGGACACGCTGGTGTGGGAGATGCCCGGGCGGCGGACCGTGGTATTCGGGGCACCGTCATGAGCTCCCCTCCCCTCCTCCCACTGCGGGACCAGCTGGCGCTGGACCGCACCTCGCTGGCCAACCAGCGGACCTGGCTGGCGTCGGCCCGCACCGCGCTGGCGCTGTTCGTGAGCGGGGTGGGCTTCATCGAGATCTTCCAGAGCCCCTGGGTCGTCCGGGTGGGCTGGGGCATGATCTGGGCCGCGCTGCCGGTGGTCGGCATCGGCTGGCTGCACTTCCGGCGTGAGCAGCGCCAGCTCCAGGCGCTGGAGGAGCAGGCCCTCGGTCCCGGGGAGGTGTCTACCCCCTCGTGAGCAGCTGTTCCCGGCTGCACCACCGGATGCCCAGCCGCAGCAACACCCCGGTCGCCGCCCACAGCAGAGCCCCGATGACCAGCGCCTGGGGAACCCCCAGGTGCAACCGCCCCGACAGCTGCGCCATGAGCACGAACAGGAGCGGCAGGACCACCATGGCGCCCAGCTGACTCGCCTCCTGCACGGTCTTCACCCGCGACGAGATCAGGACCCCGACCCCCAACCCGAGCCCGGCCACCCCCGGCATCACCCACAGACCGATGATCATCCAGGTCCAGGTCGGAAAGAAGACCCGGCCCATGGTCGGCCAGCCGAAGACGTTGATGGTCAGCCCGTAGAGCACGAACCCAAGCGCCCCCACCGAGACCGCAGGGATCCAGGCCGACAGGATCTTGGCCGTCAGCAGCTCGCTGTCCGTGCTGGGCAGGTAGAGCAGCGCCTCCAGGCTGCCCCGCTCCCGCTCGCCGGCGAAGCTGTCCGCGGCCACCACGCTCGCCACGATCAGCGGAACCAACAGGTAGATCGGCGCCATGAAGTGCAGGAGCGCCAGCACCAGGAAGGACTCCTCGGGCGGCAGGGTCGCCACGCTCTCCTGCACCACCTCGGCCGGCGTGAGCTGGAGGGGCAGCTGGGCCACCAGGTCCTCGGGCGCCCCGCCCACGCTGGGCAGGAAGGCCACGACCGCCGGCACCAGCACCAGGGTGAGCAGGGGCACGACCACGAGGGGGATCAGCACACCCCGGGTCCGCCAGAACAGCTGGAGGTCCCGCCGCACCAGCGCCGCGAGCACCGCCGGCCTCACGACTCCCTCCGGTGCAGCGCGAAGTAGACGTCCTCCAGGCTCGTGTGCCCCCGCACACCCCGCACGGCCACGCCCGCGGCAGCCAGGGCGGCCTCGGCCGCGTCCCGATCCCGGGCCGCCAGGTCCAGGCTCACGGTGGCCTCGGGTGCCGCTGCGGCCGCCAGCTCGGCCACCGAGCCTTCGGCCAGCACACGACCCTGTTCCAGCACCACCACCCGGTCGCAGAGCCGCTCGGCCTCCACCAGGTTGTGGGTGCACAACACCACACTCCGACCGTGGTCGCGCACCCACTCCAGGATCAGCGCGTGCACCTCGCCGGCGCCTACCGGGTCGAGGCTCGCCACCGGCTCGTCCAGGAAGAGCAGCTCCGGTGAATTCAAGAAGGCCCGCGCCAGCGCCAGCCGCTGCGCCATGCCCTTGCTGAAGCGCGTCACCGGCTCGGCCGACCGCTCCCCGAGCCCCAACCGCTCCAGGATGCTCCCCACCCGGTGGGCCAGGTCCGCGAGCCCGTGGGCCCGACCGTGGTGCCACAAGGTCTCCCGGGCCGTGAGGCGACCGTCCAGGGCAGGGGCCTCGGTCAGCACCCCGGTGCGCCTCCGCACCGTCGGTCCCTCTCGCCAGGGATCGTGGCCAAGGACCCTCGCCGTGCCGGCATCCGCCTCGAGCAACCCGTTGAGCAGCCGGACCGTGGTGGTCTTGCCAGCGCCGTTGTGGCCCAGGAGGCCGACCACCTCGCCAGCCCGGACCTGCAGGTCCAGCCCATCCAACGCTGTCACGGGCCCGAAGGTCCGCTTCAGCCCGTGCGCCTCCAGCACCATGTCCCGGCTCACGATGCAAGACGGTAGCACCGACGGGCGGGGGGGGAATCGCCTCGGTCGCACCGTGGTAGGGCAAGCCGGACTGGGAGCCGAGTGCTCGGCGCCCGTCACGGATGTCCCCGGCACGGCGTAGACTCGGAGCGATGACCACACTGCTCACCCTGACCTGGACCCTCGCCTGCAGCGGCGGCGGGGTGCAGGTGGACGACCCCTTCCCCCAAGACTCGGGCACCCCCGCCACCACCGCCACCGACACCGACACCGACACCGACTCGGACACCGACA
>CAYFPX010000025.1:34132-50186 GCA_964344945.1 uncultured Enterobacterales bacterium | reverse complement strand
CCGGCTGATCGGCTCCGACAACAACTCCTTGATCGAGGTCACCAGCGACGGCAGCTGGGGCATCTTCCGCCCCGGCATGGGCATGCTGGAGCAGCTCGCCACGCTGCCCGACGGCAACCTCGCCATCTCCTCCCGCCAGACCGGGGACCTGCTGCGGGTGACCCTGGAAGGCGGCAGCGAGGTGCTGGCTGCCAACCTGTCGACCTACGGCGTCACCCTGGGACCCGACGACATGCTGTACACGGCCTGGCGTCAGGGGGTGGCGCGGATCAACCCGGAGACCGCCGAGCTCACCCCGCTCATCACCCAGCTGAGCAACTTCGCCACCCCGCGCATCGTGGGCTTCAGCCCCGACCTCAGCCGCCTCTATGTCACCACCATCGGCAACGGCACCGTCTACAAGGTCGATCTCGACAAGGACCTGAACGTGGTGAGCGAGGTCGAGATCTTCGCCCAGAACGTCGGCGGCGGCTGGCACGACGGTCTGGCCGTCGACATCTGCGGCAACCTCTACGTCGCCGACTACGAGTCCACGGCCCTGTGGCGGGTCACACACGACGGCGACGTCGACAAGATCTGGGCCCCACCCCAGTACGTCCAGTACGGCCATGGCGCCGAGTGGGGCACCGGCGAGCACGGCTGGAACCTCACGAGTCTGTTCCTACCGCAGCCGTACAACAACAACACCGTCACCGAGATCGACATCGGCGTCCCGCCCTGGAACTGGGACGGCCAGGCGCTGAACACGCCCTACTGACCGCGGTGAGACCGCAGGTGGCGCTGCTACCCTCGCACCATGCGCCTCCTCCTCCTCGCCGCCCTCGCCCTCACCGGCTGCCGCAACAAGGACACCGACACCCAGGACACCGGCCCGATCGGCTCCACGGGCACGGCGGTCGTCGACCTCGACAGCGACGGTTCCCCCGCCGACGAGGACTGCGACGACGGCAACGGCGCGGTCTATCCGGGCAATGTCGAGACCCCCTACAATGGCCTCGATGACGACTGCGACGACGCCACCCCCGACGACGACCTCGACTCGGACGGCCACGGCCACGCCGACGACTGCGACGACGAAGACCCCGACCGGCACCCCGGCGCCACCGAGGTCTGCAACGACGTCGACGACGACTGCAACGAGCTGATCGACGACGCGGTCGGGGACCTGTTCCACGCCGATCTGGACGAAGACGGCTACGGCGACCCCGCCGACAGCGTCCAGTCCTGCGATGGCGCCACCGGGTACGTCGCCGACGCCACCGACTGCGACGACTCCGACCCGGCGGTGAACCCCGGCGCGACCGAGATCTGCAACGGCCTGGACGACGACTGCGACCTGCTGATCGACGACGACGACCCCAGCGTCGATGGCGCCAGCACCTGGCTCCACGACGGCGACGGCGACGGCTGGGGCGACCCGGCCAGCGCCGTCACGGCCTGCGAAGCGCCCGAGTCCTACGTCGCCGACGACGGCGACTGCGACGACACGGACCCGGCGGTCAACCCCGGCGCCACCGAGGTCTGCAACGGCATCGACGACGACTGCGACGGCCTGGTCGACGACGACGACGACTCGGTCGAAGGCCTGATCACCACCTGGCTCGACGCCGACGGCGACGGCCACGGTGGCACCGCGTGGAGCGTCGAGGCCTGCGACGTGGCCGAAGGCTTCTCGCTGACCTCCGACGACTGCGACGATGGCGACGCCGCCACCTTTCCAGGCGCCAACGAAGCCTGCGACGAGGCCAACAACGACTGCGACGGCATGGTCGACGAAGCCGCCGACGACGCCACGGCCTGGTACCTCGACGCCGACGGCGACGGCCATGGCGACGCGGGCACCGCCATCGACAGCTGCGAGGGCGGCTCCAGCTACGTCTCCGACGCCACCGACTGCGACGACACCGATGCCGCCGTGAACCCCGGCGCCACCGAGGTCTGCAACGGCACCGACGACGACTGCGACAGCCTCACCGACGACGACGACCCCGACATCGCCGACCAGGGCACCTGGTACAGCGACACCGACGAAGACGGGTACGGCGACGCCGGTGCTCCGGTGCACGCCTGCGACCAGCCCGCGAACACCGTGAGCGACGACACGGACTGCGACGACTCGGACGGATCGGCCTACCCAGGCGCCCCAGAGGTCTGCGACGGAGACGACGAGGACTGCGACGCCCTGGCCGACGACGACGACCCCGACCTCACGGATGCCTCGACCTGGTACCTCGACGTCGACGGCGACGGCTACGGCAACCCCTCGTTCCCCGCCGACGCCTGCGAGGCCCCCAGCAGCTACGTGGCGAACGCAGAGGACTGCAACGACGCGCAGGCGACGGCCTTCCCGGGTGGCACCGAGACCTGCGACGGGCTGGACAACGACTGCGACGCAGCCACCGACGAGGGCCTCACCACCACCTGGTACGCCGACGCCGACTCCGACGGCCACGGCGACCCCAACACCAGCGTCGAGGACTGCGCCGAGCCCTCTGGCTACACCGCCGACAACACCGACTGCGACGACACGGACCCCGCGGTGAGTCCGGTCGCCACCGAGGTCTGCAACGGCGTCGACGACGACTGCGACGGCGACACCGACGGCGGCGCAGTCGACGCCAGCACCTGGCACACCGACGCTGACGGCGACGGCTATGGCGACCCCGCGACAGCCACCGAGGCCTGCGAAGCCGACAGCACCCAGGTCGCTGACGCGACCGACTGCGACGACACCGATGCCTCCGTCCACCCCGGCACGGTCTGGTACCTGGACCACGACGGCGACGGCTACGGCGATCCGAGCCTCACCCAGGCCGCCTGCGAAGCCCCCAGCGGCTACGTGTCCGACGCCACCGACTGCGACGATCTCAGCGCGGCCGTGAGCCCCTCGGCCACCGAGCTCTGCAACGGCATCGACGACGACTGCGACGGCACCACCGACCCGGACAGCAGCGCCGACGCCGCCACCTGGTACGCCGACACCGACGGCGACGGCCACGGCGACCCCACCGCCACCGCCACCGCCTGCGAGGCCCCCAGCGGCCACGTCGACGTCGACACCGACTGCGACGACGGCGACGCCGCCGTCAACCCCGACGCCCCCGAGGTCTGCAACGCCATCGACGACGACTGCGACGGCACCGCCGACAACGGCGCCCTGGGCACCGACGCCACCTGTGCGGCGAATTCCTGTGTGGAGATCCTCAACGACGACGGCAGCGCCACCAGCGGCACCTACTACCTGGACAACGGCAGCGGCGTCTACGAAGCCGAGTGCGACATGGACAGCGACGGCGGCGGCTGGACCCTGATCGGCTCGGTGGTCAACGACGGCTCCCGCAGCTGGGACAGCGAGTCCGCGTTCGTCGACCCCACCACCTGGGGCGACCTGGGCACCTGGGAATCCGCCGACTTCAAGTCCGAGGCCTGGTACGGGGTGGTCGGCGACGGCTTCCTGGTCCGAACGGACGAGTACGCCGTCGGCTGGACCGGCATCCTGTCCGGCTCCACGTTCGCCGACTGGCTCTACGACGAGTACGACAGCGGCACCTGCTCGACCAGCTTCCTGGGCGGCACCCCGGACTACACCGAGGACCTGAGCAGCGGCGAGGCCGCCCTGTTCGACGTGATCGTGCGCGCCTGGGACAACAACGCCGACTGCTTCCCGAACGGCAACGAGAACGCCTACCTGAGCTTCACCCTGTCCAGCTGCTGCTGGACGAACGGACTGGGCAACACCCCGAACGGCTACTCGACCTGGGAGGTCTACGACAACTCGATGCTGCAGGCCAGCAAGCTGGTCTCGGAGAGCTGTACCGCGGGCAACTACCCCTGCAACCCGGCCGGCGTGTACCACAATTCCAGCTACGCCTGCTACGACGAGAGCTGCAAGGTGGTGACGAGCGCGGTCTGGGTGCGGTGACCGAACGGATCAGAACGCCCCGATCCGCTCGCTCAGCTCCGGGTCCAGCACGCCCCTCCCCCCACGCACGAATTCCTCGAGCGCCGGGATCCCGGAGTGCTGGGCGTCGTTCTTGTGCCCGCACCACTTGATGGTCTTGTCCCACAGAAACGCGATCCGATCCGTCACCGTGAACGCCGAGTCCATGTCGTGGGTGACCACGATGCTGGTCACACCCAGCTGCTTCTGCATGTCCAGGATCAGCCCGTTGATGCGCCGCACGTTGATCGGGTCGAGCCCCGTGGTGGGCTCGTCCCACAGGATCACCTCGGGCTTGACCGCGATGGCCCGGGCCAGGCCCACGCGCTTCTTCATGCCGCCGGAGAGCTCCGCCGGCTTCATCTTCTGAACATCCGGCATGCCCACCAGGTGCAGACACTCAGCGACCCGGTCGTCCATCTCCTTCTCGGACTTCCAACCGTGTTCGATCAGCGGGTACTTGATGTTCTGTTCGACCGTCAGGGAGTCGAACAGAGCCGCCCCCTGGAACAGCATCGCCACCCGACGCCGGTGCTCGAGCAGGCCCTTGGGGTCCAGGGAGCCCACGTCGTAACCGAACGCAGAGATCGCCCCGGCGTCGAGCTTGAGCAGCCGGATCAGCAGCTTGAGCGCCACGGACTTCCCGGTCCCCGACCCGCCGATGATGGTCAGGGTCTGGCCCTTGAACACGTCGAGGGTCATGTCGGTGTAGATGACGTTCTTGCCGAACGCCTTCTGGACCTTGTGGAAGCGGATGATCGGCTCGGACACGGCGCTCACACCAGCGACAGGAAGATCTTGGTGAGCAGGAAGTTCACCACCAGCACGGTGATGGAGATCGCCACGACGGTCTTGGTGGTGGAGTGGCCGACCCCCTCGGTCCCGCCCTGGGTCTTCATGCCCATGTAGCAGCCGATGACCGCGATGAAGTACCCGAAGAACACGGCCTTGGCGAGGCCGTGGAGCAGGTCCGAGACCACCAGGGTGTTCACCACCTGGTCCACGAAGAAGCGCCAGGTCACCCCCACCTCTTGCATGGTCACCAGACACCCACCGAACAGACCCACGAAGTCCGCCAGCAGAGTGAGCAGCGGCAGCATGAGCGTGCAGGCCAGCACCCGCGGCACCACCAGCTTGTGCACCGGGTCGGCCCCCAGGGCCCGGATGGCGTCGACCTGTTCGGTCACGTTCATCGACCCGATCTCGGCGGCGAAGCCCGCGCCGACCCGCCCGCCGACCAGCACGGCGGTCAGGGTCGGCCCCAGCTCCCGCACGATGCCCAGGGAGACCATCTTGCCCGTGTACAGCGAAGCCCCGTACGGCTCCAGCGAGTCCGCGAACTGCAGCGCCAGCACCGCCCCCGTGAACAGCGCCACCAGGGTCGCGATCGACCAGGACCCGACCCCGGCCTGGTCCACCTGGACGTGGGTCAGCCGCCACTCGATCTTGCGGGTGACCATCACCTTCAGGGTCTCGGCGCCCAAGGCCCCGACCGCGCCGATCTCGGCCATCAGGTTGTAGAAGTTGTCGCCGGGGCGCCACTGGATGCGATGGAGCATGGGGCGGCTACCTCCGCCCCACGCGGAACCCACGGACCGCCGGCTCCCAGCTGGCCCAGGCCGCCTCGAAGCGGGCAGGGGGCGCGATCAGGACCATGTCGTAGACGCACTCGTCCTTGCGGATCACCACGGCGGCGACCTCGACGGTCACGCCGTCGAGCCCGCCCGTGAGTCGGCGGACCCAGCCCTCCCGGCCATCGAGTCGGATCGGCTCGCTGGACACCTCGACCGCGTCGGTGAAGCCGCCGGTGAGCTGCGCGTTGAGCCGCTTCATCGTGTCGTCGTCGACCTGGCCCTGGCAGTGGCTGTCGGTGTAGGCGGTGGCCAGGTGCTCGGGGTGCCACCAGGCCCGATCAGCGCCACCGGGCTCCTGGGTCTGCCAGGCACCATCGAGCTCGCCGACGGCGTAGCGCTCCGGGTCCCCGCGGTCGGCGTTGCGACCGCCGCAGGCCACCAGCAGCGCCAGCCAGATCCACCTCACGCAGGCACCAGCTCCGGCTGCTCGACGTCCTCCTCCAGGATGCGCAGGAAGACCTCTTCCAGGTCGTTGGCGTTCGGGTGGTTCTTCGAGCGGACCTCTTCGTAGGTGCCCTGGGCGACGATCCGACCCTTGCGGATGATCGCCAGCCGGTCGCAGACCTCCTGGGCCACGTCGAGGGAGTGGGTCGACAGGAACACCGTGCGCCCGGCCTCGGCCATCTCGCGGAAGACGTCCTTGATCTGCCGGTGGCCCTTGGGGTCGAGCCCCACCATCGGCTCGTCGACGATCAGCAGGCTGGGCTCGTGCAGCAGCGCCGCCGACAGGGTCAGCCGCTGCTTCATGCCGTGGGAGAAGCCCTCGATCAGCCGGTCCCCGAACCGTGCCAGGTCGTGGAATTCCAGGAGCCGGTCGCCTTCGGCGGCGATCTCGCTGTCGGACATGCCGAACAGCCCGCCCACGAACTGCAGGAACTCCCGCGCGGTGAGCTTCTCGTAGAGGTAGGGCCGGTCCGGGATGTAGCCGATGCGGCGACGGGCCTCGACCGGGTGCCGCTCGATGTCCAGCCCGTCGATCTCCACCCGCCCCCGGGTGGGCGGCAGCACCCCGGAGATCATGCGGATGGTCGTGGTCTTGCCGGCGCCGTTCGGCCCCAGGAAGCCAAAGACCTCACCCTTGCGCACGTGCAGGTCCAGCGGGAACAGCGCCTGGAACTTGCCGTAGACCTTCTCGATGGCGTGCGTCTTGATCACGGTGCCTCTGCCGTAATGAGCTTGAACCCCAGGCGTCCCATCACCCCCATGATCTCGATCTGACGGTCCAGGTCACCCTCGACCACCTTGACGTGGGTGGCGTCGGCCGGGACCTGGCCGAACGTGGGATCCACGGGGATCCAGCCGGCCTCCTCGCCCATCCAGACCTCGGGCCAGGCGTGGTAGTAGAACGCGCCGGTCTCGGCGACCCGGTCGCTGTAGACCACCCCGGCCGCGATGCGTGACGGGATGCCGGCGGCCCGGGCCAGGGCGACCATGAGCGCGGTGTGTTCGTTGCAGTCGCCCTGGCGGATCCGCAGCACCTCCAGGGCGTTGGGCACGCCCATCACCGGGGTCTTGACCAGGGTCTCGTAGACCCAGCTGTTGAGCTTGCGCACCGCCGCGAGCCGGTCGTCGATGTCCCCGACCAGGTCCTCGGCGGCCTCCTGGATCTCCCGGTGCTCCACCGGCATGAAGGGCGTGCCCGCCAGGAGCTCGGTGAAGGGCTCCCGGTCGACCACCGCGGTCGGCTGCGGCGGCAGGGTCGACAGCTCGGGCGTGGTCACGGTCACCACCGCCCCGTCCACGGCCTGCAGCGGCGGCTCGTGCCGGATCTTCTCCGGCTCCACCCCCAGGATCTCCAGGGTCACCGAGGTGAGCTGTCGGGCCCGGGGCAGCGGCCGGTCGAGCTTCACGCTGGAGAGGCTGATGATGTCCACCGCGTCGAAGCCTTCCGGCATCTCCAGGGCCTGGTCTCGGGTCTGGCGCACCAGCGCGGTGCCGAAGCCCCCCTCCTCCCGCAGCAGGTCCCCGGCCGGGGTGATCAGCGCCCGGGTGGTCACCCCGGCCACCGTGCGCTCGATCCAGTGCGCCTCTTCGCCGGTCGGCAGGACCTCGGTGTCCACGACCTTCATGGTCATGGTGTCCTGGGCCAGGGTGGAGGGGCTGAAGTACGGCACCTCCCAGCTGTCGCCGACGCGGATCTCGTCCTGCTGGGCGATCCAGGTGTTCAGGGTCGCCGAGACCTGGGGCGGCGCCTCCAGGTCCAGGGTCAGCTCCGAGTACTCGCCGGCCTGCATCAAGGCGATGACCAGCTGGTTGCCCCGGACCTCCCCCCGGGCGTTGAGGCTGACCGGATCGGCCTCCAGGAAGGCGTCGAAGACCCGGAGCACGCCGTCGGCGTCCAGCACGGCCGTGCCCGCGCTGACGATGTGGTTGATCTTGCCGAAGGCCGCCACGGTGAAGGCGGAGTGGTTCTGGACCAGCGTGCCGCCGTCGACCGTGCCGACCCGCGTGTTCACGGCGTAGCCGACCTTCTGGCCCTCGAAGTAGATTCCCAGCCACTCCTCGGTGGTCTCGCCCAGCGCCAGGGCCTCGACCGAGATCGGCACCAGGGCCTCGTCGTCCGGGCGCACCACCATCACCGCGATGAGGGCGCAGAACAGGAGGAGCGCTCCGGCTTCGACGAGCACCAGGACGTTCACGCGTGCGCTCAGCGGAGGCCTCCTGACCGGCGGTGCCCGACCTTCACGGCCGGAGGTGGTCCGGAATAGGGTACGACGAAGCCGAGGAGAGGATGGACCGCGCCACCCATGCGATGGCCGACGCCGGGAGCCCGGACGTCCCGCTGACAGCCGCGGCCCTGCGGGATCCGTCCCTCGGTCTGGTCGCGGTGGCCGACGCCGCGTGGGGCATCTCCCCCAGGCAGTACAAGGTGGCCGCCGCGGCGGCGCAGATGGCCCTCGACCTGTTCCGCATGGACCTCCAGCGGCACGAGGAGCTGCTGGGCCCGCGCCCGAGCGTGCCCGCCGACCAGTGGAAGACCCGGATGGACGCCGCCTTGCGCCAGGCGGTCTCCCGGGCCGCCCAGGAGCTCTACGCCCTGAGCCGCCGCCAGGAGCGGGTGATGCGGGTGACCTTCGACGCCGCGGTGTCGACCGGCCACGGGACGGCGATCGCGCACATGGGCGACGGGCGGATCTACCTGCTCCGGCGGGGCCTGATCCACCAGCTGACCCGAGACCACCTGCGGGCCCACGACCGCCCCTTCGACCACGACGACGAGGTCGACACCCCGCTGTACTTCCTGGGCCCCCAGCCCCACGCCAAGCCCGAGACCGCCTTCATCGAAGCCAGCGCCGGGGACCGCCTGCTGCTGCTCTCCGCGGGCTTCCACCCGAACATCGAGCCCCGGCGCCTGCGCACCATCGCAGCGGACCACGACGCCGAAGGCGTGACCGCCCGCATGCTCGCCGAAGCCCGCGAGGCCGGCTGCGACGGCCCGGTGGCCGCCAGCCTGCTCACGGTGGCCGCCGGCGACGAAGCCGACCGCTTCCGCGGCCCCGGGCGCCTGACCACCCTGGCCCGCATGCCGCTCTTCCAGTGGTGCACCGAGAGCGAGCTGCTGGTGGTGGCCGGCCGCTGCCGCCCGGTCACCCTGCCCGCCGGCAGCCTGGTCTTCCGCGAGGGCGACACCGGCCGGGAGTTCTACCTGGTGGTCGCCGGCCGGGTGCAGGTGCTCAAGAACAGCCGCCCGATCGCCACCCTGGGCCCCGGCAGCACCGTGGGCGAGATGGCCATGCTGGACCAGCCCCGGCGCTCGGCGACGGTCCGGGTCGCCGAAGACGCCGAGCTCCTGGTCATCACCCGGGAGAGCTTCTTCCACCTGCTCAAGGGCAACCCCCACCTGGCGGTGAAGATTCTCTGGAACATGACCCTGCGGATCTCGGCCCACCTGCGGGCGACCAGCGAGCTGCTGGCGCTCAGGACCGCGGCCGAGGAGGCCGACGACGAGGCCCCGGCCCCCGAAGACTGGATCGGTCCGTGACGCTGAAGCTCCGGGCCTGGGCCTGCTCAGACGCGGGCAAGGTCCGCCGCCACAACCAGGACGCCTTCCTGATCAACCCGTGGCTCAAGCTCTACGCCGTCGCCGACGGCATGGGCGGTGGCTCCAAGGGCGAGGTCGCCAGCGGCCTGGCGTGCAACGCCATCCAGGAGGCCATCGGCGAGGTCGCCCGGCTCGCCGAGGACATGGGCGACCACCCCACGGACGAGGACCTGGAGAAGCTCGAGCTGTGGCTCGAGCTCGCGGTCCTGCGGGGCTGCAAGGAGGTCTACGACGCGGGCAACGCCCTGGCCGGAGAGTCCGGCCGCATGGGCACCACCGTGGACGTGGTGTGGTCGGTCGGCGACGTGGTCATCACCGCGCACGTGGGCGACTCGCGCATCTACCGGGTGCAGGACGGCAAGGCCGAGGTCCTGACCGAGGACCACACGATGATCCGGGAGAAGATCAAGCGTGGCCTGCTGACCGAGGAGGAGGCCGAGACCGCCAGCGGCCGGAGCGTGATCACCCGGGCCCTGGGCGTGCAGGCCCGGGTCCAGGTCGACCTGGGCACGCTGCGGGTGGCGCCCGGCGACCGCTTCCTGCTGTGCTCGGACGGCCTCTACCGAGACCTGGGACCGGAGACCTTCGGCCAGATCCTGAAGAGCACCCACGGCGCCACCAGCGCCGAGATCCTGGTCTCGATGGCCAACGCCAAGGGCGGCGGCGACAACATCACCGCGCTGGTCATCGAGGTCGTGGACCTGGACGAGGAGTCCATCCAGCCCCACGGCTTCGCCCCACACATCCGGGCGCTGCGGGCCTGCGACCTGTTCAGCTACTGCACCTGGAAGGAGCTGGCCCAGGTCGCCGACTGCTGCCGGGTCAAGGAGCTGCCGCCAGGCGGCTGGGTCTTCAAGGAGGGCCAGCCCGGCCGGGAGTGCTTCATCATCGAGGAGGGCCAGGTCGAGGTGCTCAAGGACGGCGAGGTCCGCTACACCCTGGGCCCGGGGCGCATGTTCGGCGAGATGAGCTTCATCGACGTGCCCCGCCGGACCGCCAGCGTGCGCACGTCCGAGCCGACGCGGGTGTTGATGCTCAGCCGGCGGGACTTCCTGCAGCTCGTGCGCTCGGACGCGCGGCTGGGCAGCAAGGTGCAGTGGCAGATGCTGCGGCAGCTGGCGCGGATCCTGCGTTCAGGATGAACGTCAGCCTCCGGTCGGGATGATCGCCCTCGGCCTGTGGGCCGGCACCGGCGGCACGACCGCCGTGGACAGCGAGCTCGCCAGCCAGTCCGCCGACAGCACGGCTGACACGCCCGGTATGATCCACCAGATGGTGGACGACATCGCGACAGGGGGCATCGCCCGAGCCGACGGTCTCGTGGTCCAGCTCGACGCTCGGGGGCGGGTGGTCGCGATGAGCGACGCCGGCCTGGCCCTGCTCGGGTGGGCCCGGGAGGAGCTGATCGGCCGGGACTGGTTCGAGACCTGCCTGCCCACCGAGGTCCAGGTGGCCGTGCGCAGCGGCTTCGCGCTGATCGTGGCCGGCGAGCTGGAGCCGATGGCCTACTACACCAACGAGGTCGTGACCCGGGACGGCCGCAACGTCCCCGTGGCCTGGAGCAACACCCTGCTCCGGGAAGGGGACCGGGTGGTGGGCACCCTGAGCCTGGGCCGGGTCGCCGAGGCGATGGACGCCGCCAGCGCCGACGCGCTGCGGGCCGCTCGCTACGAGCAGCTCTTCGACACCACGCCCGTGGGCGTCATCGCCGTCGCCAGGGACGGCACGGTGGGACTGGCCAACGCCCGAGCCGCGGCGCTCCTCGGCCGGCCGGTGGAGCAGCTCCAGGGCCTGGCGCTCGCCGAGCTGGTCACCCCCGGCCACCCCCAGGCCGCCGTGACCGCGGTGCTCGGCACGACCGCGGGTGGCCACACCCACCTGGAGCTGCCCCTGGTCCGCCCCGGCGCCGAGCCCCTGTGGGTGCGCTGCGAGGTCAGCGCAGGGGTGGACCCGGTCACCGACGGCGAGGTCCTGCGCCTGGGCCTGGTCGACGCCAGCGTCGAGCGACAGGACCGGGAGGCCCTGAGCCGCCTGGCCCAGGAGCTGGTGGAGAGCAACACCGAGCTGCGCCGCTTCGCCGACGTGCTGACCCACGATCTGAAGGGCCCGCTCCAGGCGCTGGTGGGCCGCCTGGACCTGATGCAGATCCGCAGCGGCATGAGCCCGGAGGCCCGGCAGGACGCCGCCCGGGCCCTCGAAGCCGCCATGAACCTGAACAGCCTGATCGAGGACCTGCGGGACTCCTGGGCCCAGCCGGCGGTCGACGACGCCGCCGCCAGCGCATCCGAGGCCTTCGACGAAGCGGTCCGGGAGCTGGACCTGGTGCTCGCCGAGGCCGGCGCCTCGGTCACGCGCGGGGAGCTGCCCCGGGTTCGCGCCGGGCGCGAGCGGCTGGTCCAGGTCTTTCGCAACCTGCTGGGCAACAGCGCCAAGTACCGGGGAGAGGCGCCTCTCGAGATCGAAGCCAGCGCCTGGCAGACCGACCAGGGCTGGGCCATCCGGGTCTCGGACAACGGCCAGGGCTTCGACGACACCGTCGCCGAGCGCATCTTCGACCAGGGAGAGCGCCTCGCCGAGCACGCCCACATCGGCGGCCAGGGCCTGGGCCTCGCCCTGTGCCGCCGGCTGCTCGCGATCGATGGTGCCCTCATCCAGGCGCGCGGAGAACCGGGGCAAGGGGCCGCCTTCACGCTGAGTCTCCAGGAGGCAGGACTGTGACTCTCTGGCTAGCCCTCACCAGCTGTGTCCTCCTGGGCCCCGAGGACATGGCCCGCCTGGAGAGCGGACCCCAGGAAGCCTGCACCCCCCTGGAGGAGAGCTGCAATGCAGCAGACGACGACTGTGACGGCGTCGTCGACGAAGGGCTTGAGCAGCGCAGCTGGTACCTGGACCGGGATCAGGACGGCTACGGGGCGGGGGAGCCGATCGAGGACTGCGGCCAACCGGAGGGTCACACCACCTGGCACGGCGACTGTGACGACCAGGAAGCGGGCGTCTTCCCGGGCGCGTCGGAGTCTTGCGACGGCGAAGACCAGGACTGTGACGACGCGGTGGACGAAGGCCTGCCCGAGACCTGGGAAGACGAAGATGGCGACGGCTATGGCGCGCCTGGCACGGCCGCTTGCGACGACGCAGCGGGAGACCGGGTCGACAATGACGACGACTGCGACGACGACGACCCGAGAATCCGACCGGGTGCGGTGGAGCACTGCAACGGTGTGCAGGAGGACTGCGGCGACGCGTCGTGGGACGCCGACGCGGGGGTGGTCTCCTGGGAGTCCCAGGACGGCACCTGGACGGACTGGTCTGCGGTGCTCTCCGACTCGTCCACCGCGCCAGCTGCCCTGACGCTCACAGAGCAAGGCACGCTCTGGGTGTGCCCCGGGACCTGGTACGCCCACCTGACGGTCGAGACGGACCTGGCCATCCGCGGGGTCGGCGAGCCTGCCGAGGTCACGCTGTCCGGGGTGGGCCTCGGACCGGTCGTGGAGACCGGCGCCGGCTGGCCGCTCCTGACCCTGAGCCGCCTGACGGTCGAGGGCGGCCTGGGGACCTCGACCTGGTTCGACGAGGAGGCCGAGAGCGCCGGTGGCGGCGTGAGCTGCACGCAGGGGGGCCACGTCACAGCCGACGAGGTGATCATCACCGGCAACAACGCCGACAACGCTGCGGGTGTCTACCTGGAGGGCTGCGACGGGACCTTCACCGACGTGACCTTCGACACCAACGAGGCCTGGGAGTACGGCGGCGCCCTGGGGACCTTCGAGGCGACGGTGATCATCGACGGCGCGAGCTTCACCGGCAACACCGCGGGAGGCTCGGGCGGTGGGCTGTACACCGAGGACACCACCCTCACACTGAGCAACAGCGCCTTCACCGACAACCACGGGCTGGGCCAGGGGAACTCCGGCGGCGCCATGCTGCTGTACTGGACCACCATCGCGACCATCGAGGGCTCGACCTTCGACGGCAACACGGCGAACAACGGCGGGGCCGCCTACTTCGGGGGCAGTGAGATCGCGATCGCTGACAGCACCTTCACGGGCAACGACGCTCGCTACGGCGGTGGCGCCATCTCCTACTACACGAGCGAGGTCACGATCACGGACTCCGAATTCGTGGGCAACATCGCAGACGACGGAGGCGCCCTCCGCAGCGCCGGCTCGACCCTCGACACGACCCGCGTGACCTTCCAGGACAACTCGTGCGATGACAAGGGCGGGGCCATCGACCTGACCGGAGGGACGGCGGTCCTCGTGGACACACGCTTCGTGGACAACACCGCGCCGAGCGACGACGGCGTCGTCCGGTGGGACTCTGATCGACTGGAGCTGCTGCCGTGTGACTTCACCGGGAGCACACCCGCCGACCTCATGATCCCGGACTCCGGTGAGCAAGCCACGTGCCCGTCGGGACAGGACATCGTCTGCGACAGCATCGCCTGCAATTGACATCCTCTCTGATACAACGCCCGGGATGAACCCCCGAGCGCCCTTCGCCGTCAGCGGCATCGCCGCCACCCTGGGGCTGGTCTTCGCGACCTTCTCCACCTACGACTTCGTGCAGCACCTGGATCGCCAGGTCCATGGCATCCACTGCTCCTTCATCCCGGGGCTCGCCAGCACCGAAGTGGCGGGCACCGGCTGCCACGTCACCCTGATGAGCCCGTTCTCGTCGGTCCTCCGCGACGTGGTGTGGGGCGGCATTCCGGTGTCGCTGCCGGCGATGGCGGTGTTCGCCTTCCTGCTGTACCTGGCCGCCCGCGTGCTGCTGAAGGACCAGGCCAGCGACCGCGGTACCCAGGGCTTCACGGCGCTCGCCTGGGCCCTGCCGGCCCTGACCAGCGCCGTCATGGGGTACGTGTCCCTGGTCGAGCTCGACGCCGCCTGCAAGATGTGCATCGGCATCTACGCGGCCAGCGGCCTGGGCCTGCTGGCGGCGCTCGCGGCGTTGCTGGGCTCCGGCGGCGGCGGTGGCAGCAGCTGGCGCGACCTGGCGGCGGCCGACGAGGACGAAGAGGATGACGAGCCCGCGCTCCAGACCCGGCCCGGCGACCACGTGCCGTCCTTCGGCCTCGGCGTCGGCTTCGTCGTGGCCGCGGTGGGCCTCTACGTGCTGCTCGCCCCGGACTTCTCCGGCTACGTCGGCACCTGCGGCGAGCTGAAGAAGCCCAAGGACTCCTACAAGGTCCTGCTGGACCTGGCGCCGAACCCCGGCGGCCAGGCGGCGATCGAGGTCCTGGACCCCCTGTGCCCCTCCTGCAAGGGCTTCGAGGACCGCCTCGAGGCGTCCGGCCTGGGCGCGAAGCTCGATCGCAAGGCCCTGCTCTTCCCCCTCGACGACACCTGCAACTGGATGGTCACCAGCGCCCTGCACCCGGGCGCCTGCGCGATCTCGGAGGCGATGCTCTGCAGCGACCAGCCCGCCTGGATCCTGGCCTGGGCCTTCGACAACCAGGAGTCCATCAAGCACGCGGCTGCCGCGGACCCGCGGGCCGCCCGACAGATGGTCGAGGCCGCCTTCCCGGACGTGAAGGGCTGTGTGGGCTCCTCCAAGGCGCGCTCGCGCCTGAACAAGTCCCTGCGCTGGGCGGTCGCCAACGAGCTTCCCGTGATGACCCCCCAGCTCTACGTCCAGGGAACCAAGCTCTGCGACGAGGACACGGATCTCGGCATGGACTACGCCCTCTCCCGCCTGCTCGAGCAAGAGCGAGGTGGCTCATGACCCCCGACGCGGCCGTCAAGGCCTCCCTCGCCGCCGGCGCGGCACTGTTGCTCTACAGCCCCATCCTGTCCGGCGCCTGGATCGGCGCCGCCGACGCGCGGCTGGCCGAGGCCGAGACCTTCGCCGACAGCGCCCCCCAGGTCGCCGTCGCCGCGGCGGCGGACGAGGACTACTGCTCCGCCCACCTCAAGAAGGTCCTGCGCCGGGTGCTCCAGTCCTGCGGCCTGCTCAGCGGCGCGGGTGGCCGGGGCTGCCAGCCCCTGGAGGCCCAGAACGTCGCCGCCCTGAGCGGATCCGACTTCAACGACCTGTTCGTGCCCCTGGCGGACCGCGCCGGCATCATCCAGTACGACAAGGCCAGCGCGGAGCTCGACCCCGGCGACACCCAGCTGCTGGAGCGGGTGTTCAGCGACCAGCGCGGTGCCAGCTACTTCTTCGTCGTCTCCCGCTCCTCGCCCGAGGGCAACCCGGTCTACAACCGCCAGCTCTCACAGGAGCGGGGCGAAGCCGTGCTCGGGCACCTGCGGGACACCTTCGACGATCCGGACCTGGACCGGGAGGTCGGGCTGCTCTGGCTGGGCGAGGAGTTCGCCCAGCTGGACCAGGAGTTCTGTGGCTGGTCCCGGAGCGGCGGCGAGGACTGCGCACCGGCCGACATCAACCGCAGCGCCTTTGTCGCGTGGATCGACTGTCAGCTGTGATCCGACTCATGCA
>CAYFPX010000025.1:28850-34032 GCA_964344945.1 uncultured Enterobacterales bacterium | reverse complement strand
CCAGACACCCTCTCCTGCTTCCCACGACGGTGGGATCGACTGTCAGCTGTGATCCGACTCATGCACCAGACACCCTCTCCTGCTTCCCACGACGGTGGGATCGACTGTCAGCTGTGATCCTCCTCCTCTCCCTGGCCTGCGGCAGCAACGAGCCCGCCGCCCCGCCCCCGTCCCGCTTCGACGCCGTGATGGCCACCCCCAAGGACACGAAGGCCGACGCCGCCGAGTTCTGCGAGG
Organism: uncultured Enterobacterales bacterium; assembly: GCA_964344945.1. Taxonomy (GTDB): domain Bacteria; phylum Myxococcota_A; class UBA796; order UBA796; family CAJQPC01; genus CAYFPX01. Next base: position 33,795 of record CAYFPX010000025.1, on the reverse strand, counting down.
GCGGCAGCACCGATGGCCCGGGCACCCCCTTCGCGTGGCCCGCCCTGGACGGCGAGCCCCCCGCCCAGGTCGGCGCCTGGACCTGGGTCAACGTGTGGGCCACCTGGTGCGCCCCCTGCGTCGAGGAGATGCCCCGGCTCCAGGCGTGGGAGCCCAGGCTCGCCGCCGAGGTCGGCCCGGGGGCCGTGCGCTTCCTCAGCGTCGACGACCAGGCCGACAAGCTCACCGCCTTCGCCGCCGCCCACCCCGGCCAGCGCACCGGCGTGCGCATCGCCGAGTTCAAGGACCTGCCCGGCTGGCTGCCGGGCATCGGCCTGGACGCCGGCGCCGTGCTGCCGATCCACGTCTTCCTCGACGCTCAGCAGCGGGTCCGCTGCGTGCGCGAGGGCGCGGTGGGCGCCCAGGACTACGACACCGTGAAGCACGTGCTGGGGTCGCTGGCCGGTTGATGAGAAGATGCCCTCCCCCTCAGGAGGCCCTCATGAAGACCACCATCACCCTCGATCTCCGTCACCTCGTCCTGCTCCTGGTCGGCATCAGCTTCGGCGCCGCCCCCTTCCTGCTGGGCGGCGAGGCCCAGGCCAACAACGGCGGCAGCTGGAAGTGCTACGTCGCCGACCAGCTCGACGACCCGAAGGAGGCCGCCCAGTGGAAGAAGACCCCCGAGGTCGCCGCCGGCCTCAACGAAGTCGCCGGCCACGTGCCCACCGGCACGGTCATCACCGTCGGCCTGCCGGTCGGCAACGCCTTCGGCACGACCAGCGGCGGCGTAGACCTGATCTGCGTGAAGTAGTGCTGCGCTGGCTGCTGCTCGCGGCCCTCGGCCTCGGCGGACTCGCCTGGGCCGCGCCGCACCCGATCGCGCCGGCACTGCTCACTGCCAGCGCGAAGCCCAGGGCCGCCCGGGCCCTGGCGCTCACCTACGACGACCTGCACCCGCTGCACGGTGGGGAGCGCTTCGTGCTGTCCGAGCGGGTGCTGACCCACACGCGCAAGCCGCGCGGGGGTGCCCCCGCCGAGGAGCGCCGGGTCACCCTGACCCCGGTCCAGCTCCAGGACCTGGCCGAGCTGCTGCACGACCTGCAGGCCTGGGAGCAGCAGACCCCCGAGCGCAAGCCCCGGCCCGACGAGTCCCGGACCCGCCTGACCGTGGCCTTGGACGGCCAGGAGGTCTCGATCTGGGAGTGGCACAATGCCCTCGGCGAGAACCGGCGCCTGATCCGGGTGCGGGACCGGCTGCGAGTCCTCGCCGCTGGGGCCTGACCCCAGGCGACATCGCGGCAGCTCCGCGCCCCCGTCAGCCGATCACTCGACCGCCCCCCAGACCACCAGCTGCCCCTCGCTCGCCGCCAGTCGGACCGCCTCGATCGCCCGGTCCTCGCCCGCGACCCAGGCGGTGGACTGCGCCGGCATGCTCACGCTGAGGGCCCGGGTCAGCTCGGCGATCACCCGCACCCGGTGGTCGTCGCTGAGGGTGATGCGCGCCGCGCCCCCGAGGGCCTGGACCTCGCCGGGCACGACCACCAGCTGGCCGTCCGTCAGCTGCAGCTCGCCGGTGAGCTGGTAGCCGCGCCGAGGCCGGGTGGCGCTCGGCACGTGGTGCCGCACCCCGAGCTCGAAGCCACTGCCCTCGAGCGCCAGGCTCACCGGCTCGACCACCTCGTCGGCGGGCCCGGCGGCCAGGACCGCGGCGTGGGCCAGGGCCAGGGCGGTGCGCTCGGGCAGCACCGCCACGAAGCCGCCGGTGGGGTGGGGCACGTCACGCACCTCGCCCGGGTGCAGGGCCTGGAAGGCGAAGTCGATGACCAGGGCGTCGGCCCCCGGCCGCAGGCGCAGGTCCCGCACCGTGCTCTCGGGCAGCACGGCCAGCTGGCGCGGTGCCGGGGGCTCCAGCACCAGGGACGCCCGCATCGCCTCCTCGAACAGCACCCCCAGGGTCTCGTCGACCACGTCGCCGGTCTCTCCGAGCCGGAACTCCACCGCCCAGCGCCCGGACTCGTGGGGCCGTGCGAGCAGAGTGCGGCCCTCGAGCACGATCTCGTAGGCGCACAGCACCGTGGCGGTCCAGCTGAAGGTCTCGGCGGCACGGCCCAACAGCGTGTCCAGCACCACCTCGACCTCGCCCTGGACCGGTGTGGCCACGTGGAGGCGCTGGCCGGCGATGGCGACCTCGACCGGGGCGACGCTCAGGGCCTGGGTCAGCACCAGGTCCCCCAGCACGCCCCCGGGCAGGGTGAGCCGCGTCGGCAGGTCCGCCAGCTCCTGGGTGACGCCGTCGGCGATCCAGCCCGCCACGATGTCCGGGTCCACCGCCAGGCTCGCCTGGGGCGCCCAGGCCGGGTCCAGCGGCCCCAGGTCCGCGAGGGCGTTGCGCTGGTGCAGCAGTGGATCGGTCGACGGCACGCAGGCCGCCAGCCAGACGAGCAGCCCGCTAATCGACGACCTCGCCGAAGCGCGGACTGCGGAACGAGCCCAGCACCGGGATGTTGCCTTCGCAGCGGTCGTAGGACAGCCACACCAGCACCGCCTTGCCCTTGATGTGGTCCCGAGGAACGATGCCCCAGACCCGGGAGTCGGCGGAGTTGTCCCGGTTGTCGCCCATGACGAAGTAGCTGTCCTCGGGCACCACGGTGGGGCCGTGGTTGGCCAGGCCGACCCGGGAGCCGGGGCTGGTGAGCACGCTGTGCTCCACGCCCATCAGGTCTTCCTTGTAGTGGCGAGCGGGCTCGTCCTGGCAGTTGTCGTCGGTGAACTTGTACTCGTCGAGGTAGGTCCGGTTGGCCTTCTCGCCGTTGACCCAGACCGTGTTGTCCCGGACCTCGATGCGGTCGCCGGGCACGCCAACGATGCGCTTGATGTAGTCGAGCTCGGGGTTCGGGGGGTAGCGGAAGACGATGACGTCGCCCCTCACCGGCTCCTCGAGGGGCATGACCTCGACGTCGGTGAAGGGGACCCGCAGGCCGTACTTGAACTTCGAGACCAGGATGTGGTCGCCGATCTCCAGGGTCGGAACCATCGACCCCGATGGGATCCGGAAGGGCTCGGCCACGGCGGAGCGGATGGCCAGGACCCCGAGCAGCGCGGGTCCCCAGGTCTTCAACAGGTCCCAGAGCCAGAACGCCGCGCCGCGCTGGTCGTCCCTCTCGTAGTCGAGCAGGTGGCCCCTGGGGATCTTGGACATGCGCCACTGCTAACACACCCGCCGCCGGGACAGTCCCTCCGGATAAGCCACTCCCCGTGACCCCCGAAGCCATCGCCGCCCTGCTCCCCGACGCCCCCCCGGACCGGGTCCCTGGACCGCCGCCCAGAGGCCGCGCGGCGGTGGCGGTGGTGCTGCGTCCGCGGCCGGCACAGTGGCCCGAGATGCTCATGATCAAGCGCAGCGAGCACGAGGGCGATCCCTGGTCCGGCCACATGGCCTTTCCCGGAGGACGCCAGGACCCGGAGGACCCGAGCCTGATCGCCACGGCCGTGCGCGAGACCCGGGAGGAGCTGGCTCTGGACCTGGCGCCTGCCCAGCGCCTGGGCGCCCTGGCGCCGGTCTACAGCCCTCGGGTGGCCCCCCTGCGCGTCGACGCCTGGACCTTCTGGCTGGACCGGGTCCCGCCGCTGGACCCGAACGAAGAGGTCGCGTCGACCCACTGGTTCGGACTCGACCGGCTCCTGCTGTACGAGGGCCGGGCGACCTTCCCCTTCACCTGGAAGGGCCAGAAGATCGCGATGCCCTGCTACCGGCTCGACGGCTGCTTCATCTGGGGCATGAGCCTGCGGCTGATCGACGACCTGCTCGACCGCCTGCGCACCCACCCCGAGGCCCCCTCGCCGTGAGGGTCGACTGGGTCGGACTCAGCTACCGCCTCCAGGCCTGGCTCCTGCGCCGCCAGGGCTTCCGCAGCCGCTGGATCGAGACCCCCGCGGGCCGTGTCCACCTGTTCGACGGGCCGGGTCTTGGCTCCCTGCCGACCGTGGTGATCCTCCACGGCATCTCCGCCTGCGCCGCCCAGTACGAGCCGGTCCTGCGGCGGGTCCGCCGCTGGTCCCGCCGGGTCATCGCCGTGGACGCCCCGGGCCACGGCCTGAGCGACGTGCCCGAGCGCTGGGAGCTCACGGAGCTCCAGCGCGCCACCATCGCCGCTCTGGACGAGGTCCTGGACGAGCCGGCGATCGTCTATGGCAACAGCATGGGCGGCTACGGCGCCATCCGCTTCGCCCTGGCCCGGCCCGAGCGGGTCCGGGCTCTGGCCCTGACCAGCCCCGGCGGGGCGCCGATGGGCCCCTCGGCGCTGCGGGACTTCGTCGGTCGCTTCCTGTTCCGCGGGGCACGGGATGCCCTCACCTTCCTGGACCGGCTCTACGGCGAGCGGCGCCTGTCGAGCGTGCTCATCGCCCACAGCGTCGGCCGCCAGATGGCCCGGGTCCAGCCGATCCTGGAGGCGCTGCAGCCCGAGCACCTGCTCACCGCCCAGGACCTGGCCACGCTCCGCGCACCGATCCTGCTCCAGTGGGGGCCCAAGGATCAGCTCCTGCCCCCGGAGCACCGGGACTTCTTCCGGCAGGCCCTGCCCGCCCACACCTTCGAGGCCCCGGACCGCTTCCACCACTGCCCAAACCTGGACCGCCCCGGCGAGCTGGCCGGCCGGCTAAGGGCGTGGGTGGAGACCCTGGAGGGGGCGGAGTGATTCAGCTGGTCCTGTTGGCGTGCACCGACGGCGATCCCGGCCCCGGACAGCAGCGGGCCGTGGTCGACTGCGTGCTCGACGAGCAGAACCACCTGCGCGGCCTCTGCACCGCGACCCTCACCAGCTCGGACTCCCTGGAGCTGGTGGTCAGCGCCGACGGCGAGCCCACCCGGACCTACGCCTCTGGCCAGGCGGTCGAGCACAGCCTGACGGCCTGGGGGCTGGCCCCCGACACCGTCTACACCTGGACCCTCGCCGGACAGACC
>CAYFPX010000025.1:3827-28840 GCA_964344945.1 uncultured Enterobacterales bacterium | reverse complement strand
TTCGACGCCCTGGACCTCACGGTCGAGGGCACCCCTACCGGGTTCGACGCCGTGCTCCAGGCCCTTCCCTGCGGCGGCCAGGACTGGTTCGTGATGCTCGACGGCACCGGCCGCATCCTCTGGTACCAGGAGGTGCCCGAGTACGGCCAGGGCGGCCGCGGGTACGAGTGGGCCCCCGAGTCCCGCAGCCTGATGGCCACCACCGCGGACCTGTTCCTGGAGCTGGACATCTCGGGCCAGGAGCTCTTGAGGCTCGAGCGGGACACCCACTTCAGCGACGAGCTGCACCACGACGTGAGCCGCTGGGGCCGGTACACCTACCTGCTGGCCGAGTACCCCGAGGACGGCAAGAACCTCGACCGGGTCGATGTCTTCGAAGGCGAAGCACACCTGGGCAGCTGGTTCCTCAGCGACACCTACGACCCCCGCGAGAACCCGAACCAGGGCGGCGAGGAGTGGTCCCATGGCAACGGCCTGAACGTCACCCCCGCTGGCCAGGCGATCTTCAGCACCCTGAGCTTCAGCGCGGCGGTGGCCTTCGACGCCGATCCGGACAGCCCGACCTTCCTGGCCCACCAGTTCCTGGCGGCCGGCGCCAGCGCGTCACTACCGGACCCGGACTACACGCCCCTGAGCCCCGCGGCGGGCTTCGGGCAGCAGCACGCCATCCACCGGGTGGACGACGAGCTCTTCCTCTTCGACAACCAGGGCGACGGCCTCCTCAGCCGAGCCCTACGGCTCCAGCTGGAGCACGACCGCAGCGGCCTGGCGATGCGCGAGGAGTGGCCGATGGGCACCAGCTGCCGCGCCCAGGGCGGCGCCTACCCCCTCGACGGCGGGGGGGTCCTGGCGACCTGCGCCCCCAACGGCGACGTGTGGGCCTTCGCCTCGGGTCAGACCGAGCCGATCTGGACCCTGAACGCGTGGTGTGGGGAGAACAACGACAGCCCCATCCACTTCCCCAAGGCCATCCCGATCCAGATCAGGTAGCGCGGGTCGCGTTCGCTCTCCGCTGGCGCTGCCGCCGCAACAGCGCGTCGAGCTCCGAGCCGAGCATCACGTTCAGCGCGGCGACGTAGAAGTACAGCAACAGCCCGATGACCGTGCCCAGGGAGCCATAGGTCGCCCCCAGGTCCACCACCCGCTCCACGTAGATCCCGAAGCCGATGGTGCAGACGATCCAGCCCAGGGTGGCGAACGCGCTGCCCCAGGTCACCCAGTACCAGCCGCTCTGGCGACGGGCGGCGGTCTGGTAGAGCGTGTTGATGAGCTGCTGGAGCACCAGGAAGATCAGCGGCCAGCGCCCCAGCGAGATGGTCAGCGCCAGGGTGTCTGTGAGCAGCCCGCGGTCCAGGAGCCAGGTCAGCACCAGCTCGCCCATGGACAGCAGCACCAGCAGCACCAGGGTGACCACGATCACCGCCAGGGTCACGACCACCCCCAGGCCCCGGGCTGCGATGGGGTTCGACAGGCCGCCTTCGCCCCAGGCATCGCCGATGCCGTTGAGCACCGCCGCCACGCCCCGGCTGGCCGAGTAGAGCGCCAGGACCAGGCCCAGCACCATGCGCCGCACCGGGTCGATGTCGGTCAGGCGGGACATCTCCAGCAGCAGCGGCTCCGCGACCGCGTCGGGCAGGGTGTCGGAGAGCAGGCGGGAGAAGCGCTCGACCTCGGCGGACAGGTCGAACAGGGCCAGCAGGCCCAGCAGGACCATCAGGCCCGGCAGGATGCTCAGCAGCATGTAGAAGGCCGCCTGGGCGGCCCGGTCCGGGGTCCCGTGGGCGGTCATGTTCCGCGCCACGTCGCGGATCAGGAAGAACGCGCCGTTGAGCAGCTTCAAGGAGCGGTTCCCAGGGCGCGCACCTTCCACTCGCCGTCGCGGTACTTCATCTCCGCCTCATACGACGTGCTGCCGACCCGCACCACCGCGCCGGAGAAGCCCTCGACCTCGTCGGGGCAGTTGAAGCTGCCGTCTTCGGGCTTCACCGGGCAGGTGATCTGGGTGTCCCCGACGGTCAGCGCCACCACCATCGGGCCCTGGTGGAGCTTGCGAGCGTCGAGGACCCGACCGGAGAAGCCGGTGGCCTGCTGGCTGGCGTCGGGCACGGCGTCAGCGACGCCCTCGGGGGCCGGCGTGGCGGCCGGGCGTGTCTCGTAGAGCCGCACGACGCGCACGCCGGTGCCGTCGTCGAAGTCGGTGGCGTCGACGACGTGCTCGCCCAGGGCGCCCAGGAGCAGGTCCCGCTCGTCGCCGGGGTACCGGGCCAGGTCGATCACCAGGTACTTGAGCCCCGCGCCCATGAGCCAGTCCAGCTCCTGCTCGTAGGCCAGAGCCGGGAGCTTGGCGCTGCCCGGGACCTGCTGGTCGGTGCTGGCGAAGGCCAGGTCGATGGCGTTCTTGGCCAGCCGGCTGCCCTGACCCGGCTGGCGCACCAGGGTCAGCAGGTCCGGCGCGGTGAAGGCCGCCTTGTCCATGCGGGTCTGGAGGAACAACAGGTCGGCGCTGGCCAGGTCGCCCGAGAGCGAGGCGAAGACCGGGGTGTCCTTGCGGGTCTGCTCCTCGCCGCCGGGGACCTCGAGGGGGGCGAAGAGCACGGCGCAGTCCTCGGCGTCGTCGGCGATGGCGTCGGCGAAGGCCAGGTCCGGCAGCGCCACCAGGGGGTAGGCCCGCACGTAGCCACCGGCGTGGGCGCCCCACAGCGCCAGGTACCCCCCGAGCCCCGCGGCGACGCCCCAGGACACCCGTGGCCAGCGGTCCAGCAGGCTCAGGCCCAGACCGGCGGCCGCCGACCCGTACACCGCCAACGCCGCCAGGTACCGCCGGGGGAAGCGCACGACCTCGCCGACGGGGGAGTCGGTCCAGAGCTGGACCGCGGCGTGGTCGAGGGCCATCAGCAGGGACAGCACGCCGAGCGCGGTGAGCCAGGCGTGGCGCCGCAGGGCGACGAGACCGCCCAGGGCGAAGACCGCCCAGTGGGCGGCCGGCGGCGACCAGAGATCACTGACCCGCCAGCCCCGGCTCCCGGGGGACAGGGCCAGCTGCTTCATCAGCTCCGGGTCGGCGGCGTTGCTGGCCTTGACCGCCTCGACGTCCTGGTCCAGGCCCGCCATCGACGCCGTGGCGCCGGCCAGCACGTCGGCGAAGAGCCAGGCCATCACCCCGGCGCCGACGGCCACGGCCAGCCCCGCCAGGGCGCTGGCGAGCAGCCCCCGCTTGTCCCGGACCAGGGTCAGGGCCGCCAGGGATGCCAGGGCGGCGAAGGAGCCGTAGTAGACCGACTCCACGCAGATCAACAGGAACAGTCCGCCCGCGGCGAGGCCGGCCCGCCAGCTCCCCCGGGCCGCCAGGACCATCGCCGCCAGCTGCAGCGGGAGCCAGCCGATGGCCAGGACTTCGAGGGTGCCGTCGCGGAGCGCCCCGCCCAGGATGGGCTGGGTGGCGAGCAGGGCGCCGGCCACCAGGCCGCCGGCGAGGGAGCCCCCCAGGACCCGCACCAGGACCGTGCCGCCGACGACCGCGAGGGCGGTGTGAGCCATGACCAGCAGGGGGTGGGCCAGGTCCGGCCCCAGGACCCAGGTGAGCGGGGCCCAGGCGACCAGGGAGGCCGCGGGGAAGGGCACCAGGTCCACCCCGCTGGGGAAGCCCGCGAGGGCGGTGTCGAAGGGCCACGCCGGCAGCTCCTCGGCCACGAGCCAGAGGCTCCAGTGGGCGCGGAAGACGTCGCTGCCCGCCTCGCCGGGCAGCACCGTGCCCAGCCCCAGCAGCAGCTCCCGGTGGAGCAGCACCACGACGGCCAGGGCCACGCAGGCGACGACGATCCTGCGCTGGCGTGGTGTCTTCATGCAGCCCCGGCCGGATCCTATCCCCCGCCCCGATGTCCGCTCGATGACGCCGGGCTCGACCCGTCGCACGGGAGCGTGTACAACATCGACGGCGCGCGGTGCGTCCCAGCGCCCGAAACCCCGTTCCCGAGTTGAAAGATGGCTGCTCCCAGCATTGGCATTCCCGTCATCGAGGCCCCCGCGGACGAGCGGATCGAGTACCTCAAGAAGACCGGCCTCTACACGGCCATCTCGCTGACCATCGCGGCCTTCACCGCGGTGTTCAGCACGATGTTCATCGCGCCGCTGATCACCGGCCGCTGGACCTCCCTGATCGTCATCCTCGGGTCCTGGGGCGTCGCCCACTACGTGGCGCCGCGGTTCGTCTTCGGCTCCGCCAAGCAGATGGGCCTGGTCATCGCCTCGGTGGCCGAGGGAATCGCCTTCGGCTTCCTGCTGCTCACCGCGATGGTTGTCTCGGCGGCGAACCTGGGCGACCCCTTCACCCTCATCGGCCAGGCCATGGCCGCCACGGCGCTCACCGCCTTCGGCATGGTCGGGTACCTGTGGGCCAACCCCAAGGACTTCAGCTTCATCGGCGCCGGCCTGAGCATGCTCGGCCTGCCCATGCTGATCCTCATGGCCATCACCTTCATCTTCCCGATCGGCGGCACCTTCGGCCTGATCATCTCTGCAGGCTTCGTCGTCTTCAGCGCCGGCGCCCTGCTCTACAGCACCAACCAGGTCCTGCACGACCTCGACGTCTCGATGCACGTCGAAGGCGCGTACATGCTGAGCATGGCGCTGCTGACCCTGCTGTGGAACATCCTGGTGCTGTTGATGCGGCTGACGAGCCGGGACTGAGGCTCAGCGCCGATTCCTGAACGGCCTGAACTCCTCCCGGGTCACCAGCCCGGTGAACAGCGTCTCCCCCGATCGCCCCTGGGCCCGGTTCAGCAACCTGCGCGCATGCACGTATGTGCGAAAGAAGCCGCTCAGAAGCAGCCGCTGACGGGCGGTCAGAGGGCGATCGCCGCACACCAGCTTGTCGTCCGGCAGGCCAGCGTCGTAGAAGCGCACCAGGGCCTGGACAGGCATGGTGACCTCGTCGCCCAGGGCCAGGCGGGGACCCAGCACCACCGCGTCGAGGGGGTCGCCGTCCCGGCCCGGCCGGTCTGGTGCGTGGCCGTAGTTGAACGGGCACGGCACCGGTGAGACGTACTCGATGCGCTGTCCCTCGTGCAGCTCCCGCTTGAGGAAGCTGCCCAGGGGCACCTCGATGATCACGCGGGCGGTGGCGGGCAATTCGGTCATCGCAGGGAGCGGATATGGTGGGTGCCGCGAGGAGACCATGCGCACCGCCCTGCTCACGCTGCTGGCCGTTCCGCTGATCGGCTGCACGAACGACGTCAACTTCAGCCGCCAGGAAGACGACATCGACCACGTCTCCGGCAACGGCGAGCTGTCGATGGACCCCTGGGAGGTGGCGCTCTACGGCCTCGTCCCCGAGATCACGACCAGCGAGACCCTGACCATCACGAACATCGGCGACAACAACCTGGTCATCTACGAAGCCCGCATCATCACCAGCGGCGGCGGCACCTTCTACGTGCCCGACGAGTGGCAGTCCGAGCAGCACACCGTGGCCCCCAGCCAGTCCATCGACCTGATCGTGGCGGCCACCCTGGCGGCCGAAGGCACGCAGACCGGCTCGATCCGCATCAAGAGCAACGACGTCAACGTGCTCGAGCGGTACGTCGACCTGATGGCCACCACGGACCCGGAGCCGGTCGACACCCCCACCGGCGGCTCGGACACAGGGACCACCCGGGACAGCGGCGACCCCACCGGGGACAGCGGCGACCCCACCGGCGACTCCGGAGACCCGGGCACCGCCACCGGCGGCACCGACTCCGGCACCACCGGGGGCTGAAGGCCCTGCGCGTCCTCGGCTCCTGGACCCCGGCGGACCTCGGCCAGCCGGACCACGCGACCTTCCGTTGCCTGGTGCCCCTGCCCGACGGCGGTCTGGCGGCGGGCACGGACTACGGGCTCGCCCTGTGGCGAGGCGGTGCGTGGACGCCGTTCCCCTTCCCCGCCGGGGCCCGACGGGAGGCACGGCGGGTCGAGTCCATGGCCGTGCACGACGGGGCCCTCTACGTCACGACCGCCAAGACCTGGTACCGCTGGCCCTTCGCCGGCGAAGCGGTCGGGCGGGGCTTCGGGCGCGACGCCTACGGGGTCGTGGTGGAGCTGCGAGCCTTCCACGCCGGACCCGGCGGGCTGCTGACGGCCTGGCGCGACCGCCTGGAGGGCGGCGCCGGCCCCGGCGACGCCATCTGCTTCTGCGACACGCCCCTGGGGACCTTCTGCGGAACCCTGGACGGCCAGGTCTGGCGGGTCGACGGGGAGCGGCTGCGGACCTGGGAGAGCCAGGGCAGGCCCGACCCGGTGCGGTACCTGGCCTGGGCCCACGGGCGGCTGTGGGTGTCGGCCGGCGGTGCGCTGCACACCTGGGACGGCGAGCGCTGGGAGCAGCGGGAGGGGGAGCCCTACGCGCTGCACACCGGACCCGACGGGAGCCTGTGGACCCTGCGGCGGGGCCGGCTGTGGGTCTCCCACGACGGCGGCTGGCCCGCGCCCGTGGACCTGGCGGTGGAGCGCCCCTGGGCGCTGGCAGCGGTGGGCGACACGCTCTGGGTGGGCTGCGTGGGTCGCATCCTGCGCACCCGCACCCGCACCCGCACCCGCACCCGCTGACGAAGGTCCGTACTCCGGACGTTCGTCGCCCCAGACGCCGTCTACGCTGACGAACGTCCGGAGTACGGACCTTCGTCAGGGGACAGACCCTCGTCAGCGCGCTGGGGCTCAGGGGTCCACCACCTCCCGCGCCTCCGCCGGTCGTGGCGGCCGCTGAGGTTCCCAGATCCAGAACGGCCGCACCTTCCACCCGGTCTTCTGCAGGCCGTCCCGCCCCCGCAGCTTGATCTTGCGGGCCTGCTTGTAGTGGTCGGACATGCCGTGCCCCAGGCCCTTTCCGGGGGTCAGGATCGCGGCCCAGCGGCGCTCGGCCAGGGCCGCGTCCAGGGAGGTCACCTCCTCGGAGAAGGGACTCCGGTAGTGGTCGACGTCCCACAGCGCGATCAGCGGGAAGCTCGGGGCCTTGCCCGCCTGGCAGGGCAGCCAGGCGGCGTGGGGCACCAGGACCTCGCCGTCGATGGCCTCGAGCTCGGCCAGCATCTTCTCCATCGCCGCCACGTCGCGGTCGGTGGGCACGAACCTCGCCGGATCCCAGCGCTCCTGGACCGCGGGCGCGCAGGCCAGCACCAGGCCCAGCACCCCGAGCACCGGGTGCTGCCGACCCAGGGCCCACAGCCCCAGCACGCCGCACACGGCCAGGATCCAGATCCCCGGCATGAGCACGTTCACGAAGCCCCCGTGGTGGGCCCGCATCAGGATGGTCAGGCCCACCAGCACGATCAGCGCGCCCGCCCACCACAGGGCGCCCTCGCGCCGGGACCGCCGGAAGAAGGTCGCCAGCAGCCCGCCGACCGCCAGCACCACCAGGGCGGTCCACGTCAGCGAGCCGTCCGGGAGCGCCCCCACCGCGGCCTTCCGGGCCGACGGCACCAGGCTCACGAGCCAGCCGACCCCCAGCGCCCCGGTGGCCACCGCGCCCACCGCCCAGGTCGCGCTGCGCTCCCGCATCAGCGCGACCGCCGCCACCAGGGCGCCGGCGTTGAGCCAGGTCAGGGCCCCGAAGAGCTCCTGCTGGACCAGGGGCCAGGCCCGCTTGCCCACCAGCGGGTGGGAGCCGGGCACCTCCAGCAGGTAGGCGAGGAAGGCGCCGTCGGTCGCGACCTGGAGGCCGATGGTCCAGGACAGCGCCGGCCCCGCGGAGGCGCCGGCGAAGAGCAGGGCGGTGCGCAGGTCCCGGAAGCGCCACAGCCACAGGACCATCGGCACGCCCAGCAGGGCGTAGTTGTGCTTGGCCGTGAAGCTGACCGCGAGCAGCAGCCCGGCGCCCACCACGCCCGGCCGCGAGCCCCGCCGGCCCGCCACCAGCGCCCAGGTGGCCAGAGCCAGGGCGACCGTGTCGTTGCGGGCCAGGTCGAAGAACGCGCCGGTGGTCTCGTAGGCCACCCAGAAGCCAGCGGCCGCCGCGGCCGCGAGGCCCCAGGGAGCGCCCTCCCGCCGCACCGCCGCCAGAGCCGCCAGGCCCACGGCGAGGGTCCCGACGAAGGACAGGGTGCGAGCGGTCGCGTAGCTCGGCTCGCCGACGAGACTCAGCAGCCACGGGTAGAGCGGTGGGTAGATGTAGGGGATCCAGTCGGCGGAGGGCGGCGTGTAGAGCGGCAGGCCCTCCCGCAGCCGCCACACGTGGACCAGCATGCCGCCTTCCATCCACTCCAGATCGAAGGGGTAGGCGCGACGAGGGCCCACGGTCTGCCACAGCAGCACCAACACGCTGACCGCCAGGGCGATCGGCGGGAGGTCGAGCAGCAAGCGTCCCCAGCGCGACATGGCCGGGGTTCTAACCCGCATCCGTCACCAGAATCCTGCTGCAGCGGCGGATCCAGGGCGCTGCCGGCTCGCTTGCGGGCGGACCGACAGCACCTCTGGCTCCACCACCTCGCTCTGGACCCTGGTGACGGAAACGGGCCAACGGGTGTCAGGCCGCCAGCGGTCCATCGGCCAGCACCCCGGCGAGCCAGCTGCACACCGGGTCCGAGAGCGCGGCCACGCTCTGGGGCTTGACCGGGTCACCTGGGTCGATCCGATGATCGCCTGGGGCTGTACTGGTTGAACCGCCCGTCCCGCAAGAACCCCACCAGCTGCAGCCCGGCCTCCACCGCCAGCTGGACCGCCAGGCTGCTGGGCGCACCGACCGCGGCCATCACCGGGATCCGGGCGACCAGCGCTTTCTGGACCAGCTCGAAGCCCGCTCGGCCGCTCACCAGCAGGACGCGATCGTCGATCGGGGCCCGGTCCTGGTGCAGCCGCCACCCCAGGACCTTGTCCACGGCGTTGTGTCGGCCGACGTCCTCGCGCAAGACCTCGAGGGTGCCGTCGAAGTCGAAGAGCGCGGCTGCGTGCAGGCCGCCGGTGTCGTGGAAGGCGGCCTGGGCCCGGCGCATGGCGGCGGGCAGGCCGAGCAGGAGCTCGGGGGTCGCCCGGCGCGGGGACAGAAGCGGTGGGGCGCCCTGCAGCACGCTGGCGATGGTCGCCTTGCCGCACAGCCCGCAGCTCGACGAGGCGTAGAAGGCCCGCTGGGCGCTGGCGAAGCGCCCGTCGTTCAGGTCCACCCCGCTGGCGAGACGCACGTCGAGGGTGTTGTCCTGGGGGTTCCGCGGGTCCCGGACCTTGGCCATCGCCGCCAGGTCGTCGGCGCCGTCGATCACGCCTTCGGTGTAGAGGAAGCCCACCGCGAGCTCCTCGTCGTGGCCCGGCGTGCGCATGGTCACCGCCAGGGGCCGCCCCTCGACCCGCAGCTCCAGGGGCTCCTCGGTGACCACCCGATCGGTGCCCCAGGCCATCTCCGGCCAGACCTGGCGCGGGAGCTCCGTGGTGGGTCCAGGGGTCATCGCGCGGGACTCTCCGAGAAAGTGAAGGCCGGGGTGTAAGCCGGGCCCTGGCCAGCGCGTATTCTCGCCGACGACTCGCTGAGAGGACGCCGATGCTGACCCTGATGTGGATGATCGCCGCCTGCACCGCCGGCGGAGGGGTGGATGTGGGCCCGGACCCCGATCCGGCCCAGCCCGCCCTGCTGAACGCGGTGAAGCCACTGGACCTGTCCGAGGACTTCGAGCAGCTCGTCGAGGCCCTGCGAGCCGACCAACCTGGCGCCGCCGAGGCCCTGACCGCCCGAGGCGACGACGCCGTGCCCACCCTGGTGAAGGTGATCCAGGGCCACCCGGACCTTCCGACGCGCGGCCGGGCCGTGCACGCCCTGGCCGCCCTGCCCGACGGCGGCGAGACCAACGTGGACCTTGCACTGGAGCAGCTCCAGTACGACACCGAGCTGCCCGGGATCGTGCAGGCCTGGGCCGGCGCTGCCCGCATCGCCCGCATCGACGACGTCGACACCTTGCTGGCCATGGCCGACACCGTGGCCATGATGCCCGCGCTGAACCGGCCCTACGAGCAGCGCCTGACCGCCATGTCGGACCAGCTCGAGGACATCTCCGCGGCGCTCACCGCGATGGCGACCTCATCGAACCTGCAGCCGATCCTCGCCCCCGTGGTGCTGGCCAAGGGGCCCGGGCCCCTGCTCGAAGCCATGCTCCACCACCCCTCGGACCCGGTGCGGCGGCTCTCCGCCGGCCTGCTCGGCACCCTGAGCCAGCAGCAGCCGGGCATCGGTGCGGTGGTCGCGGCGGCCTATGCCCCGGACCCCGACGCGACCGTGCCCCTGTGGGACGGCGGCGCGCTGTACGTGCCCATGCTCAGCTGGTCCAAGGCCGACGCCCGCATGCTCGTGACCCACCTGATCAGCTGGCACGTGTTCTGCGACGTGAAGGGCCTGAACGCACAGAAGAACCAGATCGACAACAACCTGGCCAGCATCCAGCTGCTGGACCCCGCCGGCTTCAACGGCCGCAGCGAGTGGCCCCAGCGGGAGACCGTCGGCCTGGTCGAGCAGTGGGGCCGCATCCACGGCAAGCGGGCCGTGACCGAGGTGCTGGCGCCCTGGGGCCTGGAGAGCGACCCCCGCTACAACGGAGGCCGGCGGTGATCGCCCTGGCGCTGCTCGCCTGCGCCGGACCGCCGGGCGAAGCCGTCCAGGCGGCCGAAGAAGGGCCCGTCGAAGTGGTCGACATGGCCAGGACAGGGGGAGGCTGCGCCTCCAGCTGCGCCCTGGACGCCTCCCCCGACGCACCGATGACCCGGGCAGACTTCGATCACCTGCTGACGACCTGGGCCGCCGAGCCCGTCGGTGAGCCCACCCTGGCCCTCGAGACCCTGCTCTTCCACGGCCCCGAGACCCGCTCCTGGCTGGCCGGCGCCGGCACAGGACCCCTCGACGAGGTCCACGCGGCGTTCCTCTCGAACGAGCTCCAGCGCGACGCGGTCCGGGTCGAGATGCGGTTGGTGGACGAACGGGGCCGCGAGCGCGGCACCCTGGTCGCCTCGAACGTGGGCCTGGCGGACAAGAACCACCTGGTCTTCTCCGGCACCGGCTCCCTGGGACACCTGGAGACCGGCGGCAAGGTCAAGCGGGTCGGGCTGGGCCACCTCTGGTCCCGCTGGTGACTGGAGGGCGTGCACTTCGCGGCGGGGCCGTGGTTCGAGGTGAGAGAGGCGACAGCGGACTGGCAGGAGCTGGGACGCGTCTGGCTGAGCGATGGAGACGAGAGCGGGCCCGGGGCCCTGCTGTACCGAGTGACCTTCGAAGACCTTGGAGAAGCGACATGACCAAGCGCACGCTGCTGCTGACCACCTGCCTCGCCCTGGGCCTCGGCCTGGCGGGGACCTCCCACGCCGACCCCTGCGGCATGGTGCCGCCGATCCGCCTGGGCGACGGCGCGAGCATCCAGCGCGATGGCGCCCAGCGCACCTACGTGATGTTCAAGGACGGCATCGAGACCATCGCCCTGCGGCCCGGGTTCGTGGGCAACGTGGACGAATTCGGCATGCTGATCCCGTTCCCGTCTCCGCCGGGGCTGCGAAAGATCGACGACGACACCTTCGCCCAGCTGGAGAACGCCATCGATCCCCCGAAGATCGATGTCTGGGTCTACGACGAGCCCGTGGTGAGACGCCACGCCATGTCGCGGTCGTCGGGGGCGGTGCCCGAGGCCGCTCCTGCACCGGCCGAGGGTGGCCTGCGCTTCGACGAGGTCCGGGTCATCAACCAGGAGGCGGTGGGCATGTACCAGGTCGCGGTGCTCGAGGCGGGCAGCCCGACCGCGCTCCAGCGGTGGATGGACGACAACGGCTACCGCTACCCCAGCGGCATGGACGCCGTCACCCAGGACTACGTGACCCAGCGCTGGTGCTTCGTGGCCATCAAGGCCAAGGTCGGCCAGCTGCCCGGGGTCTCGCCCAAGCCGGGCATGCGCAGCGTGACCCACGACCTTCCGACAGGCGCCAGCTTCGACGGCCACGTCCAGGGCATGGGCTTCCGCTTCGAGACCGCCGAGCCCGTGGTGCCGATGCGGCTGAGCGTCTTCAACGGCACCGGGCCCCGCAACGTGGTCTACATGCTCACCGACGAGCCCGTGAAGCTCGCCGACGTGCCCTCGGCCCTGGTGAAGCGCCAGGTGTCCGGGGAGGAGCTGCACGGCCACCTGACCAAGCCTCTCGAGATCAGCTGGAAGGAGGGCGGCCGCAGCGACCTCGCGGACGCGCAGTGGGACGACCTGGACCAGCTGCGACGCCCCGAGCAGTACACCAGCGTGGCCGCGGACCTGTTCGCCGCGGACCTGTTGGCCCTGCGCACCGGCGAGCTGTCCCTGCCGGTGGAGGAGCTGGAGAAGGACCTGCTGGCGATGTCCGAGTCCTTCGGGCTGCGGGGGGAGGACGTCGACGATCTGCACGACGACGCCCTGCGGCTCGAGCGGGATCGGGCCCTCGACGGCGCCCTGGACGACGTCCGGGAGATGACCCTGACGGTCATCGACGGCGTGCTCCCTCACGAGCTGATCCGGGACCAGAACCTGCGCTTCGAGACCTACGCGATGCCCGACGGCCGCAACGTCCGCCGCAAGGACGGGATCGCGACGGCGGACATGCGCCGGACCTACTTCGAGGGCGGCTGGGGCTTCGGGCGCTGATCAGCGCGGGGGCGGCCGCTTGCCGTCGCTCTGCCGGCGGGGGCCGTCCTGGAGCCGAGGCTGCAGGCTGAAGCCCAGGGCGGCGTAGACCTTGTAGTGCCACTGGTCCTCGACCACGAACCGCCGGTAGCCGGTCTCCAGGTGCACCAGGCCCCAGGGCGCCTGGCGCGGGCGGAAGGAGATGCCCACCGGCAGCTGCATCGTGGGGATGCGGTTCACGCCCTCCACGGCGCTCCCGTAGAGGACCGCGTTCGGGGGGGTCGCGAGGGCCGGGTAGGACCAGACCCAGAACCCCGGGCCGAGCTTGGCTGCGACGGGCATCCCGACCCGACCCCAGGCCCAGCCCGCGTCCACCTGGACGCCCAGGCGGTAGCGCGGGTTGCGCAGGAACATGTACCGGACCAGCGCGCCCGCGGTCACGAGCTGGCTGCCGCCGAGGGAGGCCACCACACCGACCTGGACCTGGCGCCCGGCGACCATCCAGGCCTGGGCGTCCCCGTAGCGGGTCGTGTCGTCCTCCAGGTCCGCTGCGTAGTCCAGGAAGGAGTACCCGTAGGTCGTGACCCCGGCGACGCCGAGGTCGACGCCACTGTTCGCGGCCATCGGGACCGGCGGCGGCATGGCCGAGGGCGGGGTGCAGGCGATCAGGGCGCCGAGCAGCGCGATCAGGGCGACGAAGCGGGTCATGGGTCTGCCTCCACGGTCTGGTTCGGACGCGCGGACCGGATCTGGAGCCTGCCTCGCCTCGCCGCGTAGGATGCGGCGTGCTGCTGCGCCTCTGGACCCGGGCCCTCGGCGAGCTGCCGGCCGCCGAGGGCGAGCCGCCGCCAGACCGCTTCGTCTGGGGGCTGGCCACGGTCGGAGCGGTGGCGCTGTTCCTGGGAGCGAAGCTGCGCCCGGGGGTGCCCAAGCTCGCCGACGACACCTGGTTCCTGCTGGCGTACGGCGTGGTGCCGCTGCTGGGCGCGGTGTGGCTCGACCGGCGGAGCCGGGTCGGAGGGACCTGGGGTGCCGGGGTGCTGAGCGCCGGGGCCACCGTGGCCTGGAAGGTCCTCACGCCGAAGGCCTTCAAGGCGCTGGTCCTCCGACCGTGGGCGCTGCTGCCGGGCACCGCGGTCGCGCTGGTGTGCGCTCTGGTGGCCGCCGGTCGCGCGGGGATCGACCTGCGGCGCTGGGGGCTGGGTCTGGGAGACCGGGCCTTCTGGGGACCCCGGCTGGCCCTGGGTCTGGCCGGGGTCGCCGTGCTGGTGGGCGTCGCCGCACTGCTCTCGCCGGCGATGCTCAGCTACTACCCCGACAGCGCCCTGGGGCGCTCCGGGATCCCGGGCCTGGTCCAGGCCCAGGCCATGGCGCTGCTCTACTTCATCGGCTGGGAGTTCTTCTTCCGGGGGTTCGTGCTGTTCGGCCTGGCCCGGCGAGACCCGGCCCTGGCCGTGATCGCCCAGGCCCTGCCGTTCTTCCTGATGCACCGGGGCAAGCCGCCCCTGGAGATGGCGTCGAGCTGGCTCGGCGGGGTCGGCCTGGGCTGGTTCACCCTCCGGGCAGGCAGTGTGTGGCCGGCGGTGCTG
This sequence comes from uncultured Enterobacterales bacterium, assembly GCA_964344945.1. Lineage (GTDB taxonomy): Bacteria > Myxococcota_A > UBA796 > UBA796 > CAJQPC01 > CAYFPX01. The sequence continues at coordinate 14,673 of CAYFPX010000025.1, read as the reverse complement.
CTGCACTGGGCGCTGACGGTGGTGATGGAGGTCGTGGCCTTCGCCGTGGGCGCCTGGGAGACCCTCCCGGCCCCGCCGTAGCTGCAGTCAGCGGGGTCGAACGCCACACCCTGTGCAGTCAGCTGGTGTGAGCATCACACCCCACGGCCCCCATGCGCTCCGACCGGCAGGCCCTGCTGCATTCGACCCCGCTGACTGCACAGCGGGTGGGGCGATCCTCTTCGGGGGTTGCAGTCACCCCCGCTGACTGCACAGGGTGTTGCACTCGACCCCGCTGACTGCAGAATCTCGGCCCTGGGGGTTTCCGAAGGGCTGCGGCGTGTCCAGGACCCGTGCCGCCCGGAGGCTCGGTTATGGCCGCACCCAGCGCGATGAGCTCCCCCACCCCCCTCGACATCCTCAAGGACCGCTTCGCCTTCCCGGACTTCCGGCCGGGCCAGGAAGAGGTCGTCCAGCACGTGGTCGAGGGCCAGCCCGGCCTGGTGGTGATGCCCACCGGGCATGGCAAGAGCCTCTGCTACCAGCTGCCGGCCCTGTGCCTCGGCGGCACGACCCTGGTGGTCTCCCCGCTGATCGCCTTGATGAAGGACCAGGTCGACGGCCTCCAGCGGCTGGGCATCAAGGCCACCTGCATCCACAGCGGCATCACCGCCGACGAGCGGCGCGAGCGCTTCCAGCAGCTGCGCGAAGGCTCCTGGGAGCTGGTCTACGTGGCGCCGGAGCGCTTCACCCCCCGCTTCCTGCGCTCCCTGCAGGGCGTCGACATCCGTCTGCTCGCCATCGACGAGGCCCACTGCCTGTCTCAGTGGGGCCACGACTTCCGCCCCGACTACCTGCGCCTGGGCAAGGTGCGAGAGGAGCTGGGCCAGCCGACCACCCTGGCGCTCACCGCCACCGCGACTCCCCGGGTCCAGGACGACATCCTCCAGCACCTCGGCCTGCCGGATGCCCGCCGCTTCATCCGTGGCTTCGACCGGCCCAACCTCCAGCTCGAGGTCATCGAGGTCGGCTCCAACAAGGACAAGGCCACGGTCCTGGCGGAGCTCGTGCGGGGCCAGACCGCCCTGGTCTACGCGGCGACCCGCAAGAACGTGGAGAGCGCCACCCGGTCCCTGCGCGAGGTGGGCATCCCCGCGGGCATGTACCACGCAGGCCTGGCCCCCAGCGACCGCACCGCGGTCCAGGAGGCCTTCATGGGCGGCCAGACCCCGATCGTGGTCGCCACCAACGCCTTCGGCATGGGGGTGGACAAGGAGGACGTCCGGGTGCTGGTGCACTGGGACATCCCGGGCACGGTCGAGGCCTACTACCAGGAGATCGGACGGGCTGGGCGCGACGGCAAGCCGAGCCGCATCGTGCTGTTGTGGCGCGAGGGCGACCGCCACACCCAGGAGTTCTTCATCAACATGGCGCACCCGCCGGCGGCCCACGTGCGCATCGTGTACGAGACCCTGCTGCGGGCGCGGACCAACCCGGTCTTCCTGCGCCGGGAGGAGCTCGCCTGGGACCTGCCCGAAGACGCCGGCGGCGAGCGGGCCGCGTCGAGCTGCCTCTACCTGCTCGAGCGCGAGGGCTGGGTCCGCCGCATCCACCCGGCGGAGCGCCCGGGGCGGGTGATCCTGCGCACCGACCCGCCCAGCGAGGAGCCCAAGGGCCACCGCGGCCTGGTCTGGACCCTGGTGCGCGACGCCCTGGCCGAGTCGCCCGACGACACCCTCGCCGTACAGCCCGAGCGCATCGCCCGCCGGCTCGGGCTGGAGCGGGACCAGGTGGTGAACGCCCTGAACGGCCTGGCGGACCGCGGCTTCCTGACCTGGCGGCCGGCGGAGCGCATCGGCGGTGTCGAGCTGCTCCGGCTGGGAGAGCCCCTGGACCTCGACGAGCGCCGCCTGCGCAAGCGGCGCACCCAGGAGTTCGAGAAGCTCGACCTGATGCTCGACTACCCGCGCAGCCCCTGCCGGCGGCGGTACCTGGTCGAGTACTTCGGCGAGACCCCGCCCTTCGCGCAGTGCGGGACCTGCGACGGCTGCCGGGCCGGGGGCGCCAAGGCCAAGCTCGAGGAGCGGGCGCTGTCCTTGGACGAGGAGACCACCGTGCGCAAGGTCCTGGCCTGCGTGGCCCGGATGCGCGGCACCTACAGCGCGAACCTGATCGCCCGCGTGGTCACCGGCAGCCAGGACCAGACCGTGCGCAGCTTCCGCTTCGACCGGCTCTCCACCCACGGCATCCTGAAGCACTGGACCGTGAAGGACGTGGTCGCGGTGATCAACGCCCTGGCCCGGGCCGAGGCCCTGGACCGCCACCGGATCACCCGGAACGTGAACGGCCGCGAGCGCACCTACGTGGAGCTGGGGCTGAACGCCCTGGGCATCGCGGTGATGAAGCAGGAGGCGCCGGACTTCACCATGCGCTTCCCCCAGACCCGCGCCCTCACGCCCCGGCGCCGCCCGGAGATCCGGCGCCCAGGCGAGGCCCGCATCGCCACGGACCTGCTGGTCTACCTGAAGGACGTGCGCCGCAAGCTGGCCACCGAGGCCGAGGTGCCCGCCTACGTGGTCGCCAGCAACCGCACCATCGAGGACATGGCGCTGCTCCGCCCGACCACCAAGGGCGCGATGCTGGCGGTGCACGGCATGGGCCCGGTGCGCTTCCAGCGGTACGGGCGCCCGTTCGTCGAAGCGATCCAGGCCTGGAACAAGGGCGACGACTGATCCAACGGCTTACCAGGGGGCCCCTCGCCGGGAGCCCCCCTGACCTTCGCCGACCTCGCCCTCACCCCGCCCCTCCAGGACGCCCTGGCCGAGCTGGGGTACGCCAACCCTACGCCCATCCAGGAGCAGGCCATCCCGCCACTGCTCGAGGGGCGTGACGTGCTCGGGTGCGCCCAGACCGGCACCGGCAAGACCGCCGCGTTCTGCCTGCCCATCCTGCACCAGCTCCACAACCGGCCTCCGGGCCGGGGATCGCGCCGCATCCTGGCCCTGGTCCTGACCCCTACCCGGGAGCTGGCGGCCCAGATCGGCGAGAGCCTGGAGGACTACGGCCGCTACGTCGACGTGCGGCACACGGTCATCTTCGGCGGCGTGAGCCAGCGCAAGCAGGAGCAGGCGCTGAAGCGCGGCATCGACGTGCTGGTGGCCACCCCCGGGCGGCTGCTGGACCTGGTCGGCCAGGGGTTCATCGACCTGTCCGACGTGCGGTTCTTCGTGCTCGACGAAGCCGACCGCATGCTCGACATGGGGTTCATCCACGACGTGCGGCGGGTGCTGCGGGAGCTCCCCGGGCGCCGCCAGAACCTGCTCTTCTCGGCGACCCTGCCCCGGTCGATCGAGGACCTCGGCGCGACCTTCCTGCGGCGCCCGGTGCACATCTCGGTCACCCCCGAGGCCCCGACCGTCGAAGCCATCGACCAGTCGCTGATGTTCGTGGAGAAGCCCGACAAGAAGCGCCTGCTCATCGACCTGCTGCGGGACCCCGCCGTCGAGCGCACCATCGTCTTCACCCGGACCAAGCACGGGGCGAACCGCCTGGTGAAGCAGCTGGACCGCGCCGGCATCCACGCCGCCCCCATCCACGGCAACAAGTCCCAGAGCGCCCGCCTGCGGGCCCTCGCCGGCTTCAAGAGCGGGGAGATCGCGGTGCTGGTGGCCACCGACCTGGCCAGCCGCGGCATCGACGTCGACGACGTCACCCACGTCTTCAACTACGACCTGCCCAACGAGCCCGAGGTCTACGTGCACCGGATCGGCCGCACGGGCCGGGCCGGCCGCAGCGGGGTGGCGATCGCCTTCTGCGACAGCACCGAGGGCGAGTACCTCCGGGACATCGAGCAGCACACCGGCGAGCCGGTGCCGGTAGACCGGGATCACGGCTGGCACTCCGACGGCGCCGAGGCGATGTTCGAGCAGCTCGGCCGAGGCCGTCGAGGCCGAGGCAACGCCAAGGGCGGCAGCGGGCACAAGAAGCGGTCCCGCGGGGGCCGTCGCGATCGCCAGCGTCGGGAGGAGGGCACGCCCGCCGCAGCGCCGCCTCGCCCGGCAGCGCCGGAGCCGAACACGCGGCCTCGGCGGCGGCGCAGGCCCCGCCGGCGGGGGGCCCCGGGGACGCCGCGGGGGGATTGATCGGGCGATACTGCACCCATGCTCCCCCGCGCCTTCCTGCTCGCCTGCCTGCTTCCCCTGGTCCTCAGCGCCGGCTGTCGCAACAAGGACGACACGGGCGACAGCGCGACCGTGGTCGACGCCGACCTGGACGGCTTCCCCGCCGACGAGGACTGCGACGACAGCGACGCCGCGGTGAACCCGGACGCAGCCGAGACCCCCTACGACGGCCTCGACAACGACTGCGATCCCACCACCCCCGACGACGATCTCGACGGCGACGGCTTCGCCCTGGCCGACGACTGCGACGACAGCAACGCCGCCGTGAACCCCGACGCGGTCGAGGCCTGCAACGGCGTCGACGACGACTGCAGCGGCGAGGCCGACGACGCGGTCGGCGACACCTGGTACCTCGACGCCGACGGCGACGGCCACGGCGACCCGGAGGCCAGCGAGCAGTCCTGCGACGGCGACGAGGGGCTGGTGGCCGACGCCACGGACTGCGACGACGACCGCGACGACGTCTACCCGAGCGCCCCCGAGATCTGCGACGACGCCGACCAGGACTGCGACACCCTGGTCGACGAAGGCGTGCAGTCGACCTTCTTCACCGACGCCGATGGCGACGGCTACGGCGACCCGGAGACCGGCGCAGACGCCTGCGCCCCCGCCTCCGACCAGGTCACCGACGACAGCGACTGCGACGACGCCGACAGCAGCGTGAACCCCGCCGCCAGCGAGCTCTGCGACGGGGTGGACAACGACTGCGACGCGGCCGTCGACGACGACGACGACGACGTGGCCGACGCCACCACCTGGCACCGGGACGACGACGGCGACGGCCACGGGGACCCTGGCGAGACCCTGGAGGCCTGCACCCAGCCCTCTGGAACCAGCAGCAGCAACGGCGACTGCGACGACGGCGATCCCAGCGTCTTCCCCGGCGCCGAGGAGCTCTGCAACCGCTCCGACGACGACTGCGACCGCACCGTCGACGAGGACGCCACCGACGCCTCGGTCTGGTACGCCGACCTGGACGGCGACGGCCACGGCGATCCCGCCAGCTCGACGGTGGCCTGCGAGGCGGGCGCGACGTCGGTCGCCGACGACACCGACTGCGACGACACCGACGCCACGGTGAGCCCGGTCGCCACCGAGCTCTGCGACGGCGTGGACAACGACTGCGACTTCGACACCGACGAGAGCGGCGCCGCCGACGCCACCACCTGGTACGCCGACACCGACGCCGACGGCTTCGGCGACCCCGACAGCGCCACGACCGCCTGCGAAGCCCCGACCGACCACGTCGCCGACCTCACGGACTGCGACGACAGCGACGCCGCCGTGAACGCCTACGCCGACGAGGACTGCAACGACACCGACGACGACTGCGACCTCTCCATCGACGAGGGACTGACCGAGGCCACCTGGTACCTCGACGGCGACGGCGACGGCTACGGCACCCCGGACACCACCACCGAGGCCTGCGAGGCGCCCTCTGGCTACGTCGACAGCGACACCGACTGCGACGACACGGATGCCAGCGTCTTCCCCGAGCCCGGGGGCTGCGCCCAGGGCGCCAGCTGCCTGGCGATCCTCGAAGGGGGCGAGTCCGTGGGCGACGGGCCCTACACCATCGACCCCGACGGCGCGGGCTCGGGGGTGGACCCCTTCGACGTCACCTGCGACATGACCACCGACGGCGGCGGCTGGACGAGCGTGGACTACGCCGACGACCTGGCCTTCGGCACCCAGTTCAGCGGCGGGGACACCTACACCTGGCTCTCGTCGGACTTCACCTTCCTGATCTCCGACGACCAGATCGCCGCGCTCCAGGCCCTGTCCACCGAGGGCCGCCAGACCTACGTCGGCCTCTGCGAGCACGTCATCCACTACTTCTACGACGACGGCGGCAACCACGACTACAGCTTCGGCTTCCGGTTCTTCGACGGCACGGAGACCCCCTACGGGTCGAGCAGCTACAGCCCCTACGACATCACCGTGCCAGTCGACGGTTGCGCCCAGAACGGCGGCGAGGGCGGCGACCCGTCCCTGGCGACGGAATTCGACTTCGTGTCGCCGCTGGTGCCCCTGGTCAACGTGATCGCCCGGGACGCCGGGGACAGCGCCGAGTACTACGGCTCTCCGCTGACCGAGAACCCAGCCTGGCTGCGCTGAGGGCTACTCGGCGGTCCACTCCCAGGCTGGATCTGCCGGGGGCACCTGCTCCCCGGCCCGCTCGTCGCCCAGCTGGGCGCGGAAGAACGCCGTCGTCGCCTCGACGATCAGCGGGTGGGCCTCCGCCATGGCGTCGGGGTCGTCGCAGCCCGGGTAGGTCGGCGCCAGGGTGCAGGCGTCGGAGTAGGTGAAGTGCGTGGCCTCGGGCAGCACGCCGAGGTGCCTGGGGCTCACGGTGAGGCCGTCGTAGAGAGGCTGCACCTGGACGTCCATCTCGGTGAGGGTGTCGAGGCCGGCGCCCATCACCAGGGTGGGGATCGCCACCTGGTCCAGGCCGCCCAGCAGGGCTTCGTAGCCCGCGGGGGTCATCGGCACGGCGGCGGTGACCCGGGGGTCCGACAGGTCCGCGGCGGCGCTCTCGGGGTGGTCCTCGGCCCAGCGAGCGACGCCTTCGCAGAGCCACTCGTCGATCTCGGCGCAGAACGCCGCGCTCTCCGCCACGTCGATGACCGCACCCGCCAGGGCGAGGGTGGTGTAGCCGCCGAAGCTGTGCCCGCTCAGCTGGTAGCCGGCGGCCTCGTCGACGCAGTCCGCCAGGTCGCTCTCGCCCGTCAGCCAGTCGAAGGCCTCGGCGATGTCGACCGGTCGGCGGAACATCAGCTCCGGGACCAGGTCGCTGTCGTAGTCCCAGAAGGTGTTGTCCACGTGGTCCGGGGCCACGACCACGAAGCCGTGGCTGGCCAGGTGTTCGGTCAGGAAGATGGACTGGAAGCGAATGCCCGAGTTGCCGTGGCTGAACACCACGACCGGTCGGGTCTCCGGGCAGTCGGCGGCGCCACCGTCCACGGCGCTGCCCTCGATGAGGCCGTCGTAGCGGTGGGTGACCGTGCTGTCACTGGGGGTCGGGTACCAGACCTGGACCGGCATGGCGAGGCCGCTGGTGGGGCTCGTGAAGGTGCTCTCCTCCGTCGCGACCGCGTGGGGGCCGACCTCGGCCGGGTCGAACCACGGGGTCTCGTCGTCTTCCTCGACGGCGGGGCAGGCGAGCAGGGCGAGCGGCAGCAGGGCGGTCATGCCCCGGAAGCTACTCCGGCACCCCGGTGAACCCCAGCACCCGCCCGCCGAACTTGTACTCCCCGACCCACAGGGTCTCGCCGTCGAAGGCCAGGGAACGCGGCCAGAACAGATCGGCGTCGGAGCGGGCGGGGGCCTCGTCGTCCCAGCCGGACGCACCCAGCAGCACCGAAGCCTCGACCCCACTGGTGGCTGCGTCCACACTCGACCAGCCGTAGACCCGGTGTGCCCCCTGGTCCACCAGGAAGACCCGGTCCTCGGCGACCAGGACGGCGCCGAGGGACCCGGACCAGTCTCCCGCCGGCAGGACCGTGCCACTGGCGGCGCCCTCCAGCTCGTCCACGGCGTACAGGGTCACCTGGCGGCTGTCGGACAGGGCCAGGGTCTGGCCGTCGCTGTAGACCAGCCCCCCGCCGCCTTCGATGCTCACCGTGTAGGCGTGCTGCGGGTCGCCGGCGGCGGCGCCGGTGAAGCCATGCAGCCAGCCCGCCCGGTCCACGACGTGCAGGTAGCGATCGTCGAGGGCCAGGCCGGCGACCATGCCCACGTCGACCCCGTCCAGGGTGCGCCCCCACGCCTCGTCCGGACCCCGACCGTCCAGGGGCACGCCCCGCCAGGCCTGCAGGCCCCGCACCGGCCCTGCCATCACCAGGGTGTCGCCGTGCCAGGCCAGGGCCTCGACGCCGTCGTCCACGCGGACGGTCACGTCGGGCGTGCTGCCCGCGCCGGTGGGCAGCTGCTCCCAGCAGTGCAGGACCAGGTTCGTGCCGTCGCCGACACACAGGCCCTCGCCGTCGGTGACGGGCGTCGGGTTCACGATGACTCCGGCGGCCTGGACCGCGTCGCTCTCCAGGCCGAGCGCACCGAGGACCACGCCGGGCTCATCGTCCTCGGCCGTCGGCCAGGCCTCGAAGCCCACGACCCGGTTGGCGTCGGTGTCGGCGAGCCAGACCCCATCGCCCGCAGCCGCGCCCGCGGTGCCGTCGCCGCCCTTGAAGCCCCACGCCCAGGCCTCGAGGGTCAGGTCGGGCTCGGCGGTGGTCGGGGCCCCGCTCCAGCCGTAGAGCCCGTCGCCGGCGAGCAGGGCGCGGCCGTCCGGGGCACCGGCCCCAGCGAGCCAGTGGGGGCCGTCGCCGGGCTCGGTCACGAAGGCGTCGGGCGGGGTCTCGCTCTCGGCGGGCCAGTCCGCCCAGACCCAGCTGCCGGCCTCGCTCCCCTGGCCAGAGGCGTTGTGGTCGCCGACCACCAGCCAGGTGCCGTCGCTGGAGATGCCCCTCGGCGTGCCCATGTCGCCGTCGGCGGTGAGCACCACGTCGGCGGGCTGGCCGCTCTCGGTGGGAAACGCCTGCCAGATCAACACCCAGCCGCCGCTGCCGCCGCCGCCGGAGGCCTCGAACATCGTGCTGCTCACGACCAGGCGGGTGCCGTCGGTCCAGACGCCCCAGGGCCAGACGAAGGCGTCCGCGGCGGCTCCGTCGGGCAGCTCCTCGCCTGCGGCCAGGCCGGTGAGCACGAGATCGGGGTCCTGGTCGTCGGAGCTCGGCCAGCCGTGCCAGACCAGGAGCTGGTCGTGGTCGGTGTCGGTCACCACGAGCGTGTCGCCGCCCATCGCCACGGCCACCGGCCAGGCCAGCTCCCGGGTGTCGCTGCCCGTGAAGTCCGCCTGGCCCAGGACCCGGTCCGGCGGGGTGGCGCTGGTGGTCGGCAGGCTGTCCCACAGCAGCACCCGGTTGCTGGCGCTGTCGGCCAGGGCGAGGCGCGTGCCGTCGCTGGCGAGGCCGCGCGGGCGGTCGAAGCGCTGGGCACCGCCCGCGTCGTCCCAGCCTGGCGCGCCGAGCAGGACCTCGGCGGGCTGGCCGGTCTCGAACCAGACGGGAGCGCTCGACGCCGCCGAGTCGTCGGGGCCGGGGCCGGTGCAGGCGAGGAGGAGGGCGAGCACGGCGCCAGGCTACCCCCGCGGTCAGCCCCGAGCCGCCACCAACCTCGCCGCCCGCGCCTTCCCGGCCACCTTCAACAGCGGCCGATCCCGCTCCCAGCGCTCCCGCACCTCGGCGTCGACGGCTGGCCAGTGCGGCTCCGCCGCCGCCAGCACCGCCCGGGTGGCTTCCATCGCCCCGCCCAGGGCGCGATGCACGATCGGGCTGACCGGATCCTCGGCGGCCAGGGTGTCCAGGGCCAGCAGCGGCACCAGCGCCGCCTCGATCACCTCCGCGGGCCAGCCCGCCTGCCGCCCGACCCGCACCAGGTGGCCGAGCAGCGCCGCGTGCACGTGCACGTCCTCGACGGTGCGGAAGGCCTTGAGCCAGCGGTCGTAGCCGTCGCCCGGCAGCAGCCCGGTCACGAGCACGTCGGCGAAGGACACCGACCCATGGGGCACCTCGGGCACGAAGGACGCCTGGGCATGGGCCGTGAGCGTGACGCCAGCGGCATCCACCGCCACGAGACAGGTGCGGAGCTTGTTCCGGCCATCGGACCGCCTGCCCGTGCTCGCCACCACCAGCAGGTGCGTCGCCAGCGGCCCGCAGGTCACGAAGGTCTTCTCCCCGCTCAGCCGCCACCCCTGCCCTTCGGGGGTGAGCGCCGCCCGGATGGCGCGCGGGTGCACGCCGCCCGCCTCGGTGAAGGCCACGCCCACCACCGCACCATGGGGCCGCTCGGGCAGGAGCCGCGCCAGCGCAGCCTGGTACCCGGCCACGAAGGCCAGACCCAGACGATCGGCGGCGAGCCCGCCCAGGGCCGCGTGCTGCAGGGTGCTGTCCCCGGACAGAGCACGGCGCACCAGGGACCACCACGGCCCCACCTCGGGCGGGCCGTCGAGCAAGGGGCCGTCCAGCAGCGCAGCGATCCAGTCCATCGGAGCCTCCGAGGGTTCGCTAAGCTGCGGATCCCCCTCCTTCCAGCACTCGGAGTCCGCCATGCGCGCCTGGCTCGCTGTCGCCCTGCTCCTGCTCCCCGCCTGCCGCAACAAGGACGACACGGGCGACTCCGCCCAGGTCTGCTTCTTCTACACCGACGCCGACGCCGACGGCTGGGGCACCGACGAGCAGACCGAAGGGTGGTGCAACGACCCGCCCGCCGGCACCACGGATCAGCCCGGAGACTGCGACGACGGCAACAGCGCCCGCAACCCGGGCCTGGAGGAGACCGCCTACAACGGCCTCGACGACGACTGCGACGACCTCACCCCCGACGACGACCTGGACGGCGACTCCTACGGCATCGCCGACGACTGCGACGACGAGGACGCCAGCGTCTACCCCGGCGCCACCGAGGTCTGCGACGGCCTCGACAACGACTGCGACGAGGAGATCGACGACGCCTTGCTCGGCACGTTCTACGCCGACGACGACGAGGACGGCTACGGCGACCCCGACGACTCGGTCACCGACTGCACCGGGGCCACCGGCTACGTCGACAACGACTCGGACTGCGACGACGCCGACCCGGCGGTGAACCCCGAGGCCACCGAGGTCTGCAACGGCGTCGACGACGAC
>CAYFPX010000025.1:1533-3733 GCA_964344945.1 uncultured Enterobacterales bacterium | reverse complement strand
CCGACGACCCCGACGTCATCGACGCCAGCACCTGGTACTACGACGGCGACAACGACGGCTGGGGCGACGAGGCCCTGAGCACCGAGGACTGCGACGCGCTGTCGGGCTTCGTGGCCGAGCCCGGGGACTGCGACGACACCGAGGCGGCCGTGAACCCGGACGCCACCGAGATCTGCAACGGCTTCGACGACGACTGCGACGGCGACACCGACGACGACGACGACTCGGTCGAAGGCCAGAGCACCTGGTGGCTCGACTCAGACGGCGACGGGGTCGGCTCCACCGCCTACAGCCAGGACGCCTGCGAGCAGCCCGAGGGCTTCGCCGAGTCCAGCGACGACTGCGACGACTCGGACGCCTCGACCTTCCCCGGCGCCAACGAAGCCTGCGACTCCGCCGACAACGACTGCGACGGCCAGGTCGACGAGAACGCCACCGACGCCGGGGTCTGGTACGCCGACACCGACGGCGACGGCTACGGCGACCCCTCCAGCAGCGTGGACAGCTGCGACGGCGGCACCACCTACGTGGCCGACGACTCCGACTGCGACGACACCGACGCCAGCGTCAACCGCGGGGCCGAGGAGCTCTGCAACGGCCAGGACGACGACTGCGACCTGCTCGTCGACGACGACGACCCCGACGTCACCGGCCAGACCACCAGCTACGCCGACAGCGACGGCGACGGCTACGGCGACGCCAGCAGCCCCACCACGAGCTGCGTCACCCCGGCCAGCAACGTGACCGACGACACGGACTGCGACGACACCGACGCCACGGTGAACCCGGGCGCCAGCGAGACCTGCAACGGCACCGACGACGACTGCAACGGCCTGACCGACAGCGACGACCCGAGCGTGGTGGGCGAGCCCACCTGGTACCTCGACTACGACGGAGACGGCTTCGGCAACACCAGCTTCTCGGCCGTGAGCTGCGAGGCCCCGAGCGGGTACGTCGACAACAGCCTGGACTGCGACGACGCCCACGCCGAGGCCAACCCGACGGGCTCCGAGATCTGCGACAGCCTGGACAACGACTGCAACGGCGCCACCGACGACCTGGGGGACGGCGACGGCGACGGCTACGACTTCTGCGACGACTGCAACGACGCCAACGCTTCGATCCACCCGGGCGGCACCGAGACCTGCACCGGCCTGGACGACGACTGCGACGGCCTGGTCGACGACGAGGACCCGAGCGTCACCGGCCAGACCACCTGGTGGTTCGACAACGACGGCGACGGCAGCGCCGGGACGACCCTGTCCATGGACGCCTGCGAGCAGCCAGACGACTTCTACGAGACCGGCGAGGACTGCGACGACGGCGACGCCAGCGTCTACCCAGGCGCCACCGAGACCTGCGACAGCTCCGACGAGGACTGCGACGGCAGCATCGACGAGGGCGCCAGCGACGCCACCACCTGGTACGCCGACGCCGACTCAGACGGCTACGGCGACGCCAGCAGCACGATCAGCGACTGCGACGGTGGCAGCACCCACGTGGCCGACAGCAGCGACTGCGACGACGGCGACGCCGCTGTGAACCCGGGCGCCACCGAGATCTGCAACGGCACCGACGACGACTGCGACGGCGACGTGGACGACGACGACAGCAGTGTCACCGGCCAGACCACCTGGTACGCCGACGGCGACGCCGACGGGTACGGCGACCCTTCGGCCAGCACGACGACCTGCGACACCCCGAGCGGCGTGGTCAGCGACGACACCGACTGCGACGACGCCGATGCCGCCGTGAACCCCGGCGCCACCGAGACCTGCAACGGCCTCGACGACGACTGCGACGGCGACATCGACGACGACGACAGCAGCGTCACCGGTCAGTCCACCTGGTACCTCGACGCTGACGGCGACGGCCACGGCTCGTCCTTCTCCCAGGACAGCTGCGAAGCCGCGAGCGGCTTCGTCTCCAGCTCCGACGACTGCGACGACGGCGACGCCCTGATCAGCCCCTCGGCCAACGAGGCCTGCAACTCCGTCGACGACGACTGCGACGGCACGATCGACGAAGCGGCGGGCGACGCGGGCATCTGGTACCACGACGCCGACGGCGACGGCTACGGCGACGCCAGCGACAGCCTGACCGACTGCGACGGCGGCACGGCGTATGTGAGCGACGCCACCGACTGCGACGACGACGACGCGGCGGTGAACCCCGGCGCCGACGAGACCTGCTACGGCCT
>CAYFPX010000025.1:0-1391 GCA_964344945.1 uncultured Enterobacterales bacterium | reverse complement strand
CAGCCCAAGCGCCACCGAGGCCTGCACCGGCCAGGACGACGACTGCGACGGCCTCGTCGACGACGACGACCCCGACGTCACGGGCACCTCGACCTGGAACATCGACTACGACGGCGACGGCTTCGGCGACACCAGCTTCACCGTCGACGCCTGCAGCGCCAGCACCGGCTTCGTGAGCGACGCGACGGACTGCGACGACACCGACGCCGACACCTGGCCCGGCGCCGACGAGTACTGCGACGGCCACGACGACGACTGCGACGGCACCATCGACGAGTCCGGTGCCGTGGACGTGACGACCTGGTACGCCGACGCCGACGGAGACTCCTACGGCGACGCCGGGGTCCCCCTCGACGAGTGCGAGCAGCCCAGCGGCTACGTGGCCGACGCCACCGACTGCGACGACACCACGGACGTGAGCTACCCGGGCGCCCGGGAGCGGGCCGATGGCCTCGACAACGACTGCGACGGGGCCATCGACGAGGAGCTCTGGCTCGGCACCGGCGACGACGGCGCCCTGACCGTCGACGGCGCGGTGTTCGACCTGAGCGCCGACGCCAGCGGATCCCGCAGCGAGCCCGACGGCGTGAGCTACGGGGTGAGCGCCATCTCCGGCGGCACCCTGACCCTGGGCGACGCCCCCCTTGGCCTGGCCGCTGGCGACGAGCTCCTCCTGCTCAACCTGCACGGCTCGGACAGCGCCCACACCAGCGTCGGCACCTACGAGTTCCAGTACGTCGCCAACCTCTCGGGCAACGACGTGGTGCTCGAGGACACCATCGCCGGGATCTACGGCGAGACCGACAACAGCGACCTGACGGACCAGACCGTGTTGGTGGTCCGGGTGCCCAACTACACCGACGTCACGGTCACCAGCACCGGGACGATCACCACTTCGGCCTGGAACGGCGAGACCGGCGGCATCGTGGCCTTCCGTGCCAACGGCACGGTCACGGTGGAGAGCGGCGGCACCATCACCGTCGACGAGCTCGGCTACTGGGCCGGCGAGACCGGCTCCTGGTCCAACTGCGACGCCTACCAGGGGGAGAGCTACGCGGGCGAGGGCGAAGGTGACGGTGACGGCGCCTGCTCCGCCTACAACGAGACCTACGGCCACTGGGCCAACAACTACGGCGGCGGCGGGGTCTGGTACGGCTCCAACGACCCGGGCCCCGGCGGCGGCGGCGCGGGCATCCTGCTGGTCTTCGCCAAGACCCTCGACGCCCAGGGCCCAGCCGCCCTGACCAGCATCGGCGGCACCACCCTGCACTGGGCCACCGGCACCTGGACCTACGGCGCCGGCGGCGGCGCCGGCGGCAGCATCTGGCTGATCGCCGAGGACATGACCCTGGGGGCCGACAGCGTCGACGCGACCGGTGGCTTCGGCGAGG
>CAYFPX010000024.1:46255-52748 GCA_964344945.1 uncultured Enterobacterales bacterium | reverse complement strand
CGGGGCGTCAGTAGCCGGGGCCGCCGAGCACCAGGAAGGCGGCGCCGCCCTCGCCGTGGGCCGGGGCGCCCAGGAGCAGGTCCGCCGTGCCGTCGCCGTCGACGTCGCCGGCCCCGGCGACCGAGGTCGCCAGGCGGTCACCCTGCTCCGGGCCGACGATCACGGCGTGGTAGTCGGTCAGGGCGGTCACGCCGGGCTGGAAGGGACCCGCGAGCAGCACGCCTGCGCCCCGGTCGTCGGACCCGCGGTCCGCCCCGATCAGCAGGTCCGCCTGGCCGTCGCCGTCGTGGTCGCCGACAGCGGCGACGCTGATCCCCACGTGCTCCTGGGACTCCTGGCCCAGCAGGCGCAGGTCCGCTTCGTCGAGGGTCGCGCTGGCCGTGATCGGCCCGAAGACCACATAGGCCGCGCCGGACTGCAGCCCGTCGCCGCCGTCGTGGCGGTAGGCACCGACGACCAGGTCGCCGCGGCCGTCTCCGTCGAGGTCGCCGATGGCGACCGCCGAGCCCGCCCAGTCCAGGGCGGCCTCGCCCTGCAGGGCGGCCGCGGCGTCGTCGGTGGAGATGGTCCCGGCGACCCCGCCCCCGAACAGGAAGACCGCGCCCGCCTCGTCGAGGGCGGCCGTGGCCTGGGGCGCCCCCAGGGCGACCTCGGCCAGGCCGTCGCCGTCGAGATCCCCCGCGGCCAGCGCGAAGCCGGTGCTGGGCGAGGCCACCTCGCTCTCCAGGACCGCGTCGGCCTCGGTGAGGGTGTCCGTGGCGCCGGTGGGACCTTCGAGCAGGTAGACCAGGCCGCGCCCGGCCTCGGGGGCGCCGATCAGCACGTCGGGCACGCCGTCGCCGCTGATGTCCTGGCCACCCGCCAGGGCCTGGCCCGCGCGGTCGTCGGTGATCTGGGCCTCCCAGACCCGGGCGGCCCCCGCCACCAGGTCCACCCCGGCGCTCGCCGGGCCGTAGACCAGGTAGGCCGTGCCACCGGCCTGGCTGTGGGGAGCGCCCACCAGCACGTCACCGAAGCCGTCCTGGTTCAGATCGCCCGCGCCCGCGATCGCGAAGCCCGCTCGGTCGTCCTCGGCGCTGCCGGCGAGGACCGCGCCACCGTCGGCCAGGGTCAGCTCGCCGCTCGGCGGGCCGGAGAAGACCACGGCCACGCCGCTGGCGTCGGCGATCCAGGCGGTCTCCGGGGCGCCCACGGCCACGTCGTCCAGGCCGTCGCCGTCGATGTCACCGACCCCGGCCACGGTCCGGCCGGCGTCGCCGGCCCCCACAAACGTGGCGCCGGCGCCCGCCGCGGACATGAACCCGCTCGCACCACAGGTGTCGGGGCTGGCGCTGCAGTCGTCGTCCTTGCCGTTGCCGCAGATCTCGAGCGCTTCGGGGTTCACCTCGGCGTCGTCGTCGTCGCAGTCGGAGGCGTCGGCGACCCGGCCCGCCGGGGCCTGGCAGGCCTCCTCGACGTCCTCGGCGTCGCCGAAGCCGTCGCTGTCGGCGTCCAGGTAGAAGCTGGCGTAGGGCGAGCCCCCGCAGGGGCCGGTGTCGCCGGTGTCGCCGGTCGGCGTGGGGCAGGCCACCAGGGCCAGCAGCGTCAGCAGTGTCACCAGCGGGCCTCCACCCGAGCCTGCACCGGGGGGCAGTATGCCGTCCAGGTCCTCCCGTCGCTGGTGGCCCCGGGGGCTGCGCCAGGGCGCCAGGCCCTGAGGCCCGTGAAAGACGGGCGGCCCTTCGCTCCTTCTGCATGGACGACCTGCAGCAGGAGCCGCCGTGACCCGACTTCCCCCCCCGCTGATCATCTTCCTGTTGATCGCCGCCTGGCTCGCGGCCACCGGCGCCGAGGCCACGGAGTTCCCCCGCACCGCGGCCTTCCGGTCCTCCAAGGTCAACCTGGTCAAGGACCCCTACGAGGCCGAGACCGGGCTGTCGGGCTTCGACCCCTCGGCCTGCCAGGACGCCGACACCGGCTTCGTGACCCAGGACGGCAGCGGGACCGAGCCGGGCTGCGGCGACGTGCGCGTGGACCTGGACCACCCCGTCGTGCTCGACGGCAGCTACATCGACGACGCCTTCCTGGCGGCCGCCGAAGCGGCCCACGGCGACGGCGTGCTCACCCTCCAGCAGCTCAGCCTCGCCCTGCTCCGGTACAAGGAGGACGTGCTCGGCTCCGGGGGCCTGGCCGACGACGTCTACCCGGGCCACTGGCTGCTCGAGGCCCGGGCCGACGTGGGTGCGGTCGACAGCGCCACCGAGACCGACGGCAGCCAGGCCGACGCCATGGACCTGGCGCTGACCGCCGACGGGGCCACCGCCCTCCAGACCGCCGTCGACGACGGGCAGTGGGCGATGCTCTTCACCGCCCCCGGCGGCGCCTCGGACTTCGACGGCGCCACCGAGCACGTCCAGCTGACCACCGACCCCTGGCAGGACGGCGCCGGCGACTGGTGGATCACCGTCGACCGCCCCGACGCCGCCGACAAGGGCATCCACCGCCACGACTGGTCCGCCGAGGCCGAGCTCGTCCTGGCCCCTCACCCGTGGCTCTGGAGCGTCGACTACTGGCTGCTGAACATCACCGCGTCCAGCCCCAGCGGGACCCCCGGGCTGGCGGTCTCCACCTGCAGCGGCGCCTGCACGGGGGCCGAGTTCGTGGCCGGCGTGCTCATCGACACCCTGGTCGCCTCGGGCGCCGACGGCTTCGAGCTCGACGGGGCCCGCGGCACCCTGCTCGCCGAGACGGGCCAGGCCCCGGACGCAGACAACGACGGCGTCGCCGACTGGGGCGTGCTCGGAGGTGTCGACACCTGGGCCGACGGCGCGGCCGAGGTCCTGGGCCTGGTCCGGGCGGCCCTGCCCGACGCCGTGCTCGCCGCGGACGGGGGCGCGGTCGAGTACCAGTGGCGGACCTTCGACCACGTGGACGGCATCGAGTTCGAGAACCTGCCCGGCAGCAGCTGGGACCAGGGCATCAGCGGGGCCCGGGAGCTGGCCGAGGTGTGGCGCGACGCTGCCGACCACGACGCCGACGGCACCTCCAACGCCGACGCGGGCCGGCTCAACGCCACACTGCTGATGAACAAGGAGGCCAGCGCCACCTTCCCCTGCCACCCCGGGGAGAGCGACGTGGCCCCTCACGGCGGGGCCGACGACGGCAACGTGCGGCTGGGCCTGGTCGTGGCGCTGCTCACCGACGCCACCCACACCTTCTCCGGCGAGGTCGAGGTCGACGCCGCCGAGGCCGGCAGCACGTGGACCGAGGGCGACTACCTGTGCTTCCGGGCCCACACCTGGGACGAGTACACGGGCGGGGCCACCGACACCCCCGACCACGCCTGGCTCGGTGAGCCCCTGCCCGCGCCTCACCCCTTCGCGGGCGCCGTCCAGGACGAGAGCGACCTGGGCGCCGCCACCGACCTGGTCGCCGACTGGTCCTGGGCCCCCGCGGCCACCACCTCGGCCGCCGACGCCTGCTGCGCCGCGGACAGCGCCTGCTGCTACACCCTGGACACCGGCGCCGGGGACCAGACCCTGCGCGTCGACGCCCTGCCCGACGAGGGCCGACTGTCCGGCGGCGCGGTCTTCCCCGACGTGGACGCCGTGTCCCTGGTCGCGTCGTCGTCCACGCCGGTGGCCCTGGACGCCGCCGGCTTCATCACCCTGCGCTTCACCGCCGCCGCCCCCGAGCAGCGGGCGGTGCACGGCGGCGTGCACGTGGGCCGGCCCCTGCGGGTCCAGCTGGTCAGCGACGCGGAGAAGGCGACGCACATCGTGCTCGTGCCCGAGGACGCGACGGACTTCAGCCTGACCTTCCAGCTCGCCGGCACGACGGTCGACGAGGTGCGGTTCAAGTCCGGCGGCGACGCCGGCAGCCTGGAGGTCCAGGGGGCGGAGCTGCTGCCGGGCAGCGGCGAGCGCTGGCTGCGGTACTTCCAGGGCGGCGTGGCGGCGCTCAACGGGTCCGGCGGCGCCTGGACCACGACCCTGGACAGCACCCGGGGACCCCAGGGCTACCACGCCCTGGTCGGCGCCCAGGACCCCAGCACGAACACGGGCCTGCCGCTCGGCGGTGGAACGGCGCGGGAGCTGACGATCCCGGCCGGAGACGCCCAGCTGGTGGAGGCGACGAGCTGGGCGACGAGCGGCAGGCCCCTGCCGGGAGACACCTGGGGCACCGGCCCCTTCACCGGCGGGGTCTGCCCTGGCGGGCTGGGTGGCCGGATGGTGGTGGGGGCCCTGAGCCTGTCGCCCGGCGCCACGCCCGCCGTGCTCGACGGCGCGGCCCTGACCTGTCGCTCCCTCGGCCAGGACGGTGCCCCGGTCGCCGGCACGGACTTCGACCGGGTGGCCTTCGACCACGGCGCGGGCACCACGGTCGGCACCTCCGAGGGCGCCGTCGCCGACGTGCCCGTGGGTGTGCAGCTGACCCGCAGCGCCGCGGGGGTCACGGACCTGGCCCTGATCACCAGCGACCCCCTCTCCATCCTGCGAGAGGACACGAGCGCCGAGACCGCTCAGGGCGCCGCCCTCGGTCGTGGCGGCGCGGTGCTCGCGCTGTCCTGCTCCCCCGGCGACGTGCTCGTCGGGCTCCAGCTCGCGACCACCGCGACCGGGCCCGGCAGCCGGATCACCGGCGCCCGGGTGGTCTGCACCGACCTGGCCCGCGCCGGCGACACCGTCTCCGGCGGCTTCTGATGACCCGGCTCTGAGGACTCTGGGATGATGGACACGAGGCAGAGGAGAGGCAGGATGCTGTTGCTGTTGCTGTGGCTGCTGGTGGGCTGTGACGGGGGGACCGCCGCCGAGCTCCTGTCCGTCAAGCCCATGGAGCCATGCCTGGATCCGGCGCCGGAGCTCGCGGAGGTCGCCAGGGTCAGGGTGGGCGCCAAGCACGCCTGCGCCTCCGACGCGGCCGGGGACGTCGTCTGCTGGGGCGACGACAGCGCCGGCCAGGTCAGCGACCTCCCGGACGACCTGGTCAGCACCGAGCTCGGCCTGGGCGGCGATGTCTCCTGCGCCGTGGACGAGCCGACCACCGTGCGGTGCTGGGGCGACCAGACCTTCGCCCCGCTGGGCCCGTCGGACGACACCCTGAACTACGACACCCTGGGCGTCGGCGCCGACCACGGCTGTGCCCTGGACACCCGCGCCACGGTCCCGCCCACCGCGTCCTGCTGGGGCGACGACAGCGACGGCCAGGCCACCCCACCGGCGGAGTTCCTCGGGCAGATCGGGGTGGGGGTGGACTTCACCTGTGGCCTCGAGGCCAACGGGGAGGTGCACTGCTGGGGCTCCGACGCCGACGGCGTGGTCAGCGGGGCACCGACGACCGCGGGTCACCGGGACCTGGCGGTGGGGGACCGGCACGCCTGTGCGATCGACATCGCCCGTGACGAGCTGATCTGCTGGGGCGCCAACGACGAGGGCCAGCTCGACGGAACCGGGCGATCCTTCCGGGTGCTCTTCGCCGGGCTGGGCATCACCTGTGGGGGAGACGACGTCGAGCTCATCACCTGCTGGGGCGGCACCCCGGAGCAACAGCCGCCCCCGGACGTCTACCAGTGGCTCTCGCTGTCCGGGGAGTCCCGCAACGGCTGCGGCATCAAGGGAGACGCCGAGCTGATCTGCTGGGGCGAGGACCCCGACATCACCAACTTCCCGGGGTCGGGCGGATGAGCGCGTGCGCCCTCTTGGTGTCCCTGCTGGCCCCCGCCGACGCCGCCGAGGTCGAGCAGGTCTGGGCCCCGGACTGGGCCGGCGCCTGGGCCCCGGCGAAGTCCACCGGCGAGGCCTGGATCGAGCGCGACGGCGAGACCCTCCCGGTCTCCGTCGGCATGACCCTGGAGCCCGACGACCGCCTGGTCACCCAGCAGGCCCGGGTGCGCCTGCGGCTCGAGGAGGACCACGTCGCCACGGCCTACGAGGGCTCGGCCATCGTGCTCCAGGAGTGGACCTACGTCGACCAGCAGCTCGGCCGCCTGGTCTACGAGGTCCAGGACCTGTTCCGGGTCCAGTATGCCCGCACCGAAGTCCTGGTCGAAGGCACGAAATTCGTGGTCGACGCCGGAGAGGACGGCGTGGGCGCCGTCGCCGTGCAGGAGGGTCGCGTGCGCGTCCGCAACGACGACGGCGAGATCGTGCTGGAGCGCGGCGACGTGGCGACCCTCGCCGCCACCGGCGCCCCGGTCGCCGCCGTCACCACCCGGGCCGTCCTCAAGGCCTTCCGGGAGCGCCCCTCCGGCGCCTTCACCCCCTTCGAGGTCGGCCTGCGCCGGGGCGCCGGCTACGGTGACTCCCGGGCCGAGGGCACCGACCCCTCCCGGCAGGTCCGGAGCGAGCTCTACGGCCGCTTGGCCCTGCGCGGTCCCTTCGCCCTGAGCGGTTCCATCGGCCTGCTCAACAGCACGACCACCAGCCGCTTTCCCGTGAGCGTCGGCCCCGAGGTGGCGGTGGGTCCGGTGGGCTTCCGCGCCGCGGCCACCGCCGTGACCGGCGGCTGCGTCGAC
>CAYFPX010000024.1:34421-46245 GCA_964344945.1 uncultured Enterobacterales bacterium | reverse complement strand
GAGTCCCTGGAGCCCATGGTGCGGCCCGGCGGCTACGGCGCCGTCGCCCTGCGCCCCCAGGTCGGTCGCTGGCGCCCGGAGCTCCAGGCCGCGATGGGCTGGGTCTGGGGCCCGTACTTCGACCTCACCGTCGGCCTGGCGAGGCGGCTGTGAGCACCGTCTACACTCGCCCCCGATGCAGGCCGACGTGATCGCCCCCCTCGTCCGCGACTGGGTGTCCCGCCACGCCTCGGGCGACGCCCTGCTCCGGGCCCTGCGCCCCCACGTCCAGCGGGTCGCGGCCCGCTACCCCCACACCTACTTCGAGGGCGGCCGTCGGGACGACGACAGCCTGGCGGTGCTCGAGGGCCTGGTCTTCACCCACTGCGCCCGCACCGCGCGGCCCCGGGAGCCCTTCCGGCACCGCCCGCCGTTCAACGCCTACGTGGAGGAGGAGTTCAGCGACCCCCCCATCCGATACCACACCTGCTACGGCCCCCTGTCCGTGACCCGGGAGGTCCTGCGGAACGAGTACGCCCGCCAGGTCCGCCAGGACCCGGAGCTCAAGCGGCGGGACCGCATCTACCGGGCCCTGGGGCCGATCCTGGAGGAGCAGGCCGAGCGCGTGCCCCGGCAGCGGGCACAGCCCCTCTGGCGGGTGCCGCCGCGGGGGCTGGCCCGGGTGCTGGACCTGGGCGAGGTGCGCCAGCGCCTGCTGGGCTCCGAGCTCTCCCTCGACCAGCTCGCCCTGGAGGCCCTGCGCCTGGCCGGCCAGCCCCTGTCCCGGTCCCAGCTCAGCCACCTGGTGGCGGACATCCTGGACCCGGGCGAGGAGGCGCCGCAGCCCGCGCGGGACGACACCGTCGACCG
The DNA here is from genome assembly GCA_964344945.1 of uncultured Enterobacterales bacterium. GTDB lineage: Bacteria > Myxococcota_A > UBA796 > UBA796 > CAJQPC01 > CAYFPX01. The sequence continues at coordinate 45,396 of CAYFPX010000024.1, read as the reverse complement.
GCTGCAGGTGCGGCACGCGGTCGCCGAGGCCTGGGCCGCCCTGGACCCCCTGGATCGCTGCCTGCTGGCCGGTCTGGCCCGCGGAGAGGACGGCAAGGCCTTGATCGCCCGCGACCCGCGCCTGAACAACCCCGTCCAGCTGACCCGGGCGCTCAAGCGGGTGGGGGACGGCTTCGTGGCGGCGGTCGCGTCGGCGGCCGGCCAGGCAGCGGCGCCGAGCGTGAAGCCTCGGGAGCTGGTGGAGCGGGTGGTGGGGGTCCTGGTGGCGATGCTGCCGAGCCTGGAGGTGGACGATGGCGAGTGAGCTCGAGCGCCGGCTGGCGGCGCTGCTCGACCAGGACGCCGAAGCCCCCGCCGACGGCGAAGGCTGGTCCGCGCTGCTGGCCCAGGTCGGCCGGGAGCGTCGGGCCGAGGACGAGGGCGGCCTGGCCCACGGGGAATTCCTGGACGAGCTCCACGTCGGCGAAGACGACGCCTCCCACGCCGCCGACACGGTGCCGGTGCGGCTGGCGGCCAGCGAGGCCGCAGGCCCCGGGGTGTGGCGGAGCGGGCCCTGGACCCTGCACGTGAACCCGCACCCCGAGGGAGGCTGGCACGTGCTGCTCCAGGGCCCGGGTCCCGCCTCGCTGGGGGCGAGCCGGCTCGCGCCGGGCGCCTGGGTCCAGCTGCCCGGCGACGGGCTGCCGGACCCGCTGGTGCTCACCCTGGACGACGGGACACCGCTGACCCTGAGCCGCTGAACCACAGTCGGAGCGGCCCCAGGGCCGCGGCGCCGGCCGCGATGGCGAGCAGGGGGGGCACGACGGCCATCAGGGCGCCGCCCTGGGCCCGCACGAGCACCGTCGCCAGGACCAGGGCCGGGATCGCCCCGGCCAGGGCCCGCCAGCGGGTCAGCCCCAGCAGCACCAGGCCCCAGCCCGCCAGCGCGGTCGTCACCAGGTCGGCCAGACGGCCGGCCCGGCTCGGGGCCTGCCCCGCCGCCAGGGTCTCCACCAGGGCGGCGTGGAGCTGCAGGTCTGCGCTCAGGCCGTCGGGGGTCTCCAGGGCGGCGTCCTGGCGCAGGGTGCCGACCACCGCGACCCGCCCGGCCAGCTCGGGCCAGGTCTCCGGGGCCTGCCAGTCCAGGCTCGGGCTGTCCGCCACCGGGTGCATCAGGACCCGGCCGGCGGCGATGGGGTGGGTGCCGCCCCCGGCCTGGAGGGTCTGGCCGTCCAGGGTCGGGCCCGGGATGCGGGGAGTGCGGGCGTGGTGGGCAGCGATGGCCAGGTGCCAGACGTGCTGGCCGTCGGGAGCCAGCAGGGTCACCGGGGCGCGACCCAGCACCCAGGCCCGGTGGGCCTCGGTCTCGAAGGCCGCGAGGCCCCAGGTGGTCGACGCCGCCAGGGCCGGGTGGCTCGGGGCCACCGGCCCCTCGGGGCCCCAGCGCACGCCGACCAGCACCGGCACCCCCTGGTCCTGGGCCTGCCCGGTGGCGAGGGCCAGGTCCTCGTACACCGAAGGGTCGTCCGTCAGGCTGAGGTCCAGGGCGATCGCCCCCGCTCCCCGGGCCGCCAGCGCCCGCACCAGGGGGCCGTAGCCGGCCCGGCGCTCCGCCAGCGGCGTGTCCCGGGGGATCGGCACCAGGACCGACTGGGTGGCAGGCAGCTCGCCGTGGGCCAGCCGGAGCAGCCAGTACCACCCGCGCAGGTCCAGGCGCTCGGTGGCGCCCAGGCCTGCAAGCAGGGGCAACAGGACCAGCGTGATCAGCGCCGCCGTGAGGCGCCGGGTGCGACGCGGCGGCAGCAGGGCGGCCCGGGCCTCGGCCAGGGTCGCGAAGCCCCGGACCGCCAGGGGCGCGTCCCGGTCCGCCTGCTCGGCGGGCAGGCCCACGCATTGGCAGCCTGCGTCGGCGGCTGCGCGGAGCTTGGCGGGAACCGCGCTCACAGCGGAGATCCGCCCGTCCAGGTCCACCGCGCCGGTGAAGGCCCAGCCCGGCGGCAGCGCCCGGTCTTCGACGGCCGCCCGCGCGGCCAGCGCCAGCGCCAGGCCGAGGGAGCCGCCGGCCAGGGGGAAGGGCACCCCCCGGAGCTCCCAGGTCAGCCGCCAGCGGTCCGCCTGCTCCCCGAGCGCAGCGGCCACCGCGACCTGGGCCGCCCGGGCCGTGTCGGGAGCCAGCGGCTGGTCGGTGTGCACGCCCCCGGCGCCGCGGTGGGCCTGGACCACCACCTCCACGGTGCCGCCGGTGCCGGTGATCGGGTCGGTCACCAGGGCGCGGGCGGCTGCGGTCTGGGTCCTGGAGGCCACCGCCGCCGACCCTACCGCGGGGGCGGGGATCGTGACGGTCACCGGACCTCAGGCGCAGACCCGGGCGACGCCCACCACGGAGATGGCAGCCCAGGCGCGAGCGCCCTGGTGACGCAGGTGGTCCAGGCTTCGCTCGAAGGCCAGGGCCTCGCGGGGGGTGATCAGCCCTTCTTGCAGGATCTCCCGGGCCTCGCGGCGCCACAGGGTCTCGACAGCGTCCAGGGCCCGGGGCGTGCCGTGCCCGGGTTCCTCGATGGGGCGGATGAGCTCCAGGCTCAGCCGGGCCCGGCGGAAGGCGGCGTGCATGCGGCCCGCCAGGCCCAGGAGCGGGGCCCCGCGAACCCGCCGGAGGGCCCGCACGGCGCCCAGGCCCCGCAGGGTCGCGGGGCTCGCCGGGTCGACCCGCAGGCCGCCCACCTGGGTCGCGGTCACGGCCACGATGCCCTGGGGGCGCACCAGCTGGGCGGCCCGGTGGAGCAGGGAGGCGTCCAGGTCCGGCGCCCAGCCGTCCGCCTGGACCAGGACCGCGTCGAAGGCCCGGCGCCAACGCGTCTGGTACCAGGGGCCCGAGGTCACGACCACCCCGCAGCGCTCGGCCAGGCGGTGGCGGCGGGGGTCGGACTCCACGGCCACCACACGGCCGCCGCCGGTCAGGCCGTCCAGGGCCGCGAGCAGGTCGGTGTCTCGAGCCCCCAGGCTCAGCAGCGAGCCCCCGGGGATCAGGCCATAGGCGGCCAGGCAGCGGGCCACCGGGTGCACCCGGTCCTCGTCGATCAGGGCCAGGGCAGCACGGTCGTAGCGGGTCGCGGCGGTCATGGCGGTCACGGCGGTCCCCTACGGGATCAGGCTGCAGAGGGAGAGCAGGCCCGCGGCCAGGGGCAGCACGGCGACCAGGACGGGGAGCATGGCGAGCAGGGGGGCGGCGGTGCGGGTCATGTTCGGTCTCGGGTTCGGGTGACGCCGAGGGAGAAGGACCCAGTCCTGCGTTCTTTTTCAGCCGCCCCTCATCTTTCTGATCCGTCGATCCGATCTCCGCCTGAAGCCAGGCCCGCCGACGCCGAAGGTAGGCTGTGGCGTTCCATCACGGACCCTGGCCCATACGACCCGCCCCCTGGTGCGCACCGGCGCTGGCCGGTGCGCTGCTGTGCGCGCTGCCCACGCCGAGCCTGGCGGGCGGCGTCGATCCGCTCGCTGCGGGGGTACGGCTGGAGCAGGGCGAGTCCCCCGAGGCCTTCTGCGACGACGAGGCCTGCCTCGCGCTGCGGTGGCTCAGCGTCGACCTCGACGGCTTCAGCGGCTGGGTCGGCTACGACCCGGATCCCCTCCGGCGCCCCCTCAGCTACGCCGCCCTCCAGCGCGAGCCCGAGCTCAGCCTGGCCGTCCGACTCCTGGTCAGCGAGGTCGGCGCCGACCGCCTGCTGGAGAACGCCAACGCCCTGTCCGAGAGCGTCGGCATCCTGGCCACCGTCGACAACCGCCGGGTGAGCGAGCTCTGGAACCCGCTCGACGTACGGGTCCGCCCCTTCGACGGCTGCGGCGAGGGCGCGTCCTTTGCCAGCTGCGCCAACCGCGCCCAGTACAACGGCATGGGCACCTGGCGGGCGCTGGACCCCACCAGCCGCTACGACCACGCCCTGCTCGAGCGGGCCCTGGACGTGGCGGTGACCGCCTGGGTCCTCCAGGAGACCGGGGCCGTGGCCGACCCCACCGGCGGCGCCACGAACTACGTGCATCGCTGCGGCGGCTCGGTCTATGGCCGGTCGACCTACCACTGCGACGGCTCGCGGGCGAGAGGCGTGGTCGACCCGCCGGGCGCCCGGCCTCACAGCGGACCGATCCTCTTCCGGGCCCCGTCCGAGGTCGCGCCGGCCGGCTACTACCGCATGAAGCAGGTGGCGCTGATCGACTACGAGCGGCAGGACCGGGGCGCCTTCGACAGCGTGATCACCCCCTTCGAGCCGACCACCGCCTACGCGGAGTAGCTCAGGTCCATCACCCGGGCCTGGAACTGCCCTTCGGTGCCCAGCGGACAGGGCTCGAACACCAGGCACTTGTCGATGTCCCGGGCGTAGACGTGCACGCTCACCGCGAGCTCGCCGGTCAGGTTCTGGACCTGGTGCACGTCGGCGCAGCCGCAGACGGCGTGGTCGGTGCGGGCGCAGGGCTCGTGGGGCGGGTCCGGCAGCAGGGGCACCTGGCCCGGGGCGACCGCGTCGGTCTGCGGGTGGTAGTTCACGACCTTGAGCTGGCCCTGGACCAGGCCCAGCAGGCCCCAGGAGCCGTCGTGGTCGTGGATGGGCGTGCCCTGGCCGGGCCGCCAGACCATCGCCGCCACGACGAAGCGCCCCTGGGGGTCCCTGTAGAGCAGGTGGCGGGCGTAGTTCTCCTCGCAGCTCTGGTGCGCGAAGGCCGGCAGGAAGTTCCCGCTCTGCAGGAGCAGGTCCATGGCCGGGGCCGCCACCTGCACGAATTCCCGCTCGCGCAGGCCCAGGTCGTGCACGCGCTCCAGCACGCGGAGGAAGGCCTGGAAGGGGGCGTGACTGTCGAGGCCCGGGGCGATCATGGGATCATCGTTACCGGATTGGACCCCGGGTTTCCACCCTCAACCGCGGCCGAGCGCCGGCGAAGCCGCCCACTCCGCGGTCCGGTTAGGCGATCGGGTGGCCGAACCCGCGATCCGCTCCGTCGACCCCTTCGCCGATCTGCTGGATCGGTGCGGCCCAGACGTGCCCCTCGATCGCGCCGCGGCCCTGGTGGCGGCCCAGGAGTCTGCCGGCGTCGACCCGGACGCGCTGCTCGCCGAGCTCGACGCCCTGGCCGCCCGCCTCCGCATCCCCAGCGGAGCCCCCCTGGTCGAGCGGGTCGCGCGGCTCAACCACCTGCTCTTCGTGGAGTGCGGCTTCGCGGGCGACGCCGACACCTACGACGATCCCCACAACTCCCTGCTCGACCAGGTCCTGGACCGCCGCAAGGGCCTGCCCATCCTGCTGAGCGTGCTGACCATGGAGATCGGCCGGCGGGTGGGCCTGAGGCTCGACGGGATCGCCTTCCCGGCGCACTTCCTGGTGGCGCCGGCCCACGCCGAGCCCCGGTTCTTCCTGGACCCCTTCCACGGGGGCCGCATCCTGCGGAGCGAGCACCTGCTGCAGAAGCTCACGGAGATGTTCGGCGGTCGCCAGGTGAGCGAGCAGGAATTCGAGCGCTTCGTCCAGCCCGCGACCCCACGTCAGATCCTGGTCCGCCTGAACAACAACCTGAAGGGCAGCTACCTGCGTCGGAGCGAGCTGCCGGGCGTGCTGCGGTGCATCGATCGGCTGCTGGCCCTCGACGCCACCCTGATGAACGAGCGCCGGGACCGGGGCTGGGTGCTGGCCCGGCTCGGGCGCACCGCCGAGGCCATCGACGACCTGGAGACCTACCTGCTCGTCCACCCCAGCGCCCGAGACGCCGACATGGTCCGTCAGCACCTGCAGGACCTGGGCGCGGGAGCCGAGGAGTGATCCCCGCGCTCGCCCTGGTGCTCGCCTGCACCCCCGCGGTGACCCTCACCCCGGAGTCCGGCCCCGCCAGCGGCTACACCGACGTGGTGCTCACCCTGGCGGACCTGGCCGCCGAGGACGTCACCGCCGTCGAGCTGGGCGGCGTGCCCGCCTACGACCTGACCGTGCTCGACGACGGCGGACTGCAGGTCACCCTGCACGGGGCACCGTTGCCCGGCCCCGCCACGGTGGTCGTCCACACCGCCGACGACCCCCTCGAGGTCGAGGGCGCCTACACCTTCGACGAGCCCATCGACCCGGTCTTCGACCGCTTCTACGCCGTGGGCGCCAGCCTCACGATGGGCGTGCAGGGCGGGGTGCCGACCACCCACGGCGCCCTCCACAGCCCCGGCAAGGTGCTGGCGGACCTGGGCGGTGCCTACCTCCCGCACCCGCTGCTCGAGCCCGGTCTCTTCCCGAACATCGGTCCCGGGGACATCGGCCCGCCTCCGGAGTGCGAGTCCCCGCCCATCGTCGACTTCGTGACCAACGCGGCGCTGGAGGTGCTGACCACCCTGAGCGATCCGGAGACCGGCGACTTCGGCTTCCAGTGGGGCCGGATCACCCCTGAGCTCATGCCCCGCAACCTGGCCATCGGGGACTCCGACCTCGCCGACCTGGTCCACGGGGTGCCCGCCGACGACTTCGGGCAGCAGTTCCTGGCCCACCTGGTGGTCGACCCCTACGGCGCCTTCGGCTCGGCGGTGATCAAGAGCCAGCTCGAGTACCTGGAAGAGGCCGACCCGACCCTCATCGTCTGCACCGATCTCTACGGCAACGACGTGATCGGCGCTCTGGTCGAGGGCGACGACATCGACCCGGCCCGGGTCACGACGGTCGAGGCCTTCGAGGCCGACCTGGCCGAGCTGCTGGACCGGCTGGGTGCCCTGGACGCCCAGGTCTTCTTCGCGACCCTGCCCCGGCCGACCCTGTTGCCCATGACCTGGGTGAAGCGCCAGCAGATGCTCGACGCCGGCGAGACCGAGGAGGCGGTCGATGCCCTGATCGCCGAGATCGAAGCCACCGCGGAGGCGATGAACGACCGCCTGCGCCAGGCCGGCGAGCAGCACGCCTGGCTGCACGTGGTGGACCTGGCCGAGGCCGTCGAAGCCCAGGAGGACAGCGGGGTCGTCGCGGGGGAGGAGACCCTCTACTTCACGCGGTTCGGCGGCCTGCTGACCCTCGACGGCGTGCACTTCTCGGACACCGGCTACGGCCTGGTCGCCGAGCAATTCGCGCTGGCGATGAACGAGGCGCTGGGGCTTGACCTGGGGCTGCCCGACCTCGGCGCCATCCAGGCCGCCGACCCCTGGTCGACCCAGGCCCTGATCGACGGCGGGCTCGATGTCTCCGCCTGCGAGGACCCCTGATCACCCCAGAGCAGCGACCCAGCCGCGGACCACGGCCTCCGCCCCTCGCCACCACGGCACCCACCACTCCACCCCCCCCAGGGCGAACAGCGCCGGCGCCGCGAAGAGCAGCGGACCCCAGGCCAGCACCGCCAGGCCGCTGCGCGCGAGTCCGACCCGGCGCAGGTCCGACTGGTGAGGCCGCAGGTCCAGGGCGACGCGCACTCCCTCGAAGCCCAGGGCCAGCCCGATGGCCGCCGCCAGGGCGTCGAAGAGCTCCGGCCGCAGCACGAACCGGCTGAGGCACAGGACCCACGCCGCCCAGGGCCACCCGTAGGGCGCCAGCAGGATCAGGGTCCGTCCGCGTCCGGCGCTGTACTCGGCCAGCCCGGTCTCCTCGCCGACCCGCAGGCCCACCGGGCGGCGCAGGCAGAGCACCGCGGCCAGCAGGTGGGCGATCTCGTGATCCAGCACCAGCAGGAAGGGCACCCGCCAGGCGAGCACGCAGGCGCCGAGCACGCCGGCGGCGAAGCCCGCGCCGAGCCAGCTGGCCTGCGAGTCCTGGAGCAGCTGAGGCACGAGCGCTGCCAGGGCGGCGTCCAGGGGCGTGGCGAGCAGGACCCCCAGGGCGACCAGCCACCAGCCCCTCACCGCTGCAGGTGGGCCGACTGCAGGCGCCGCAGGCACTGGCCCTGGTCCGGCCCCTCCAGGGTGGCGCAGAGCTGCTGGCCCAGGCCCGGGTCCAGCTGCCGGGCGTGGGTCCCGACCCAGCGGCTGACGGCGGTGCCCCGGATCACCGGGTCCTGGATCCGCGCGACCCGGGCCAGCACGGCGTCGGCCTGGTCGGGCGGCAGGGCCAGGAGCTCGTCGTAGGTGCACTGGTCCCGCTCCAGCCCGGGGGGGCGGTCCCCGCACGGGACCGTGCAGCCCCACAGCAGGACCAGGGCGATCACCGCCGGTACCGGAGCAGGCCGACCGTGGCCAGGGCGGGCACCAGGTACAGGTCGGCGGCCAGGGCCACCAGCAGGGCCAGGGGCAGGAACGTCCCCATCACCCAGATCGAGTAGTAGTCGCTCAGCGCCGCCGGCAGGAAGCCCAGCACCAGGATCACGGTGGTGAGCACGATGCCCCGGCCGGCGTAGGCCATGGTCTGGTGGATCGCCTGCACGGTGTCGTGGCGGGACGACTCCAGCCTGAAGCGCATCAGGAAGTGGATGGTGTCGTCGACCCCGATGCCGATCGCCATCATCATGATGATCATCGCGTCGCTGTCGACCACGTCGTAGACCAGGCCCAGCACGCCGATGACCGACAGCAGCGGCAGCAGGTTCGGGATCATGGACCACAGGCCGACCGGGATGGAGCGCAGGCCCAGCACCATCAGCAGCGCGATGGTGCCCACCGCGGCGCCCACCCCCGTGCGCTGGCCGGCGACCATCTCGTCCATGAAGTCGCCGTAGAGCCCGGTGAGGCTGATCACCTCGGCCTCGATGCCGGTGGGCAGGGTGTCGTCGGCCAGGTCCTGGGCACGGGCGACGGCGGCGCTGGTGGTGCGGAGGGCGGTGGTCGTGAGCCGGGCCATCACCCGAAGCTGGTCCCGGTCCTCGCTCACCAGCGGCTGCAGCACGCTGTCGTCGCTCATCTCGAGGAGAAAGAAGAGCTGAGCCAGGGCGTCGTCACTCTCCGGGATGGCCGCGGTCCCGGTGAGCGCCTCGTTGAGGTCGGCCATGACCGTCGCCACGCTCACCGCACCGTCCACGTCCGGGTCGGCGTCCAGGGTGCCTTGGAAGACGTGCAGGGCCTCGAGCACCTCCTGGCTGAAGGCGTCCTCCTCGGCGGGGAGGTCGACATAGACCTCCATCCAGTTCGTGCCGGCGTAGTTGGCCTCGAAGAAGTCCACGTCGCGCCGGAGCACGCTGTCTTCCGACATGCGGGACACGATGTCGGCGTCGATGGTCACGTTGCTCGCTCCCACGCCCAGGAGCACCACCACGGCCCCGAAGGCCGCGATCACCCGCCAGGGGTGGTTGGTGGTGGTGTGGGAGACGCGCGCCAGCACGCCGGCCATCGGGGTGCTGTCCGGGGCTCGCACCTCGGGGGTCCGGACCCAGGAGAGCACGGCGGGCATCAGGGTGACGGTGATGATCAGCGCCGAGCTGGCGCCGAAGCCCAGGGTCAGGCCGAGCTGTCTGTACGCAGGCGCAGGCACCAGGCAGATCGACAGGAAGCCCAGGAGCGTCGTGACCGAGGTGAGCAGGCAGGCTCGCCCCACCTCGGAGCCGCTGATCTCCAGGGCCTCGCGCTTGGTCCGGCCCCGGGACAGCTCCAGGCAGTAGGCGCTCCAGAGGTGCACGCTGTCGCTGATCGCCACCACGAGCACCACCGGCGGCACCAGCCCCATGAAGATGCTCACCTCGGGGTCGAGGAAGATGGCGAAGCCCATGGTCCAGACCACGGCGAGCAGGCTCACGCTCATCGCGACCACCACCGGCAGCAGGCGGCGGAAGAGCACCCAGACCGTCAGGCACGTGACCACGCCGACCATGGGGAAGAGCCGGGTGAGGTTCCACACGGTCTCGTTCATCAGCTCGGCCAGGGCCGCGAGCAGGCCGGCCTTGTGGAGCTGATCGACGGCGTAGCCGTGGGCCTCGAAGAGCTCGACCACCTCGGCCACGAACTGCGGTCCCCGCTCCGCGGGCCGGTCGACGCCGTCCAGGGCGATGGTCACCAGGCCGTGACGGCCGTCCCGGCTCACCTGCAGGCCACCCGCGGTGGGGTCGGCCCCCAGCTCGGCCGCCAGCGGTCCGGCTCGGGCCGGGTCCGATCGAGCCAGGTCGGCGTAGCGGCTGATCTGGACGCCGTCGTCGCCCCGGGCGATCCGCGTGGCGTCCAGCAGGCTCGTCACCCGGCCCACGTCGTCCAGCTGGCGCAGGTCGTCGACCAGGGCCTCGAGGCGGTCCAGGCTCTCCACCGAGAGCAGGCCCTCGTCGGGGTAGGAGACCAGCAGGATCTCCTGGCTCCCGAAGACCTCGATGCGGGCCTGGTAGCTGTGGTAGCTGGGGTCCTCGCCCAGGAACATCTTGGCCATGCTGGAGCCCAGCTGGCCGTGGCCGATCGACCACAGGGACAGCGCCGTGAGCGCTGCGATGAGCATGACCACCGAGACGCGGCGGTCCACGACCAGGCGGATGAAGGTCAGCAAGGCCCGTCAGCCTACCGCTGCCACCGCTTCAGCACCGCCGCGGCGGCGTGGGCGCCCGCCATGCCGTGCACGCCCCCGCCCGGCGGCGTGGCCGCCGAGCACAGCCAGATCCGGGGGTTCGGGGTGGCGTAGGGCACCGCCTGGGCGAGGGGCCGGGTGAACAGCTGGTCCAGGGTCGCGGCGCCGCCGTTCACGTCGCCGCCTACGTAGTTCGGGTTGCTCGCCTCCAGCCCGGCCGCGGTCACGGTGTGGCGGGCCAGGATCCGGTCCCGGAAGCCCGGGGCGTAGCGCTCCACCTGGGCCTCGATCACCGCGGTCCGGTCGAGCTCGCAGCCGGCCGGCACGTGGCAGTAGCCCCAGGCGGCCTGCTTGCCGCTCGGTGCTCGGGTCGGGTCGAACAGGCCCGGCTGAGTGACCAGGACATAGGGGTCGTCGCTCACGCGGCCCTCCCAGGCGTCCCGCTCGGAGCGGGCGAGGGCCTCCAGGGAGCCACCCAGGTGCAGGGTCGCCGCCCGGGCACAGGCCGGTGCCGCCCAGGGGATCGGGCCGTCGAGGGCCCAGTCGACCTTGCACAGTCCGGGGCCGTAGCGGTAGGCCAGCAG